>JAGANP010000276.1 GCA_017624175.1 Lachnospiraceae bacterium
CCCCCACCAGCTTTTCCCGATCCAAAAAACGAACCAACTCAAAGTCTGAAATATACGGAGTGGTATCCATGCGGTTGCACATCTCCAGATAATTCAGAATCTTTAAGTTGGCCGTGTTATCAAACAGGGGCTTATATTTATGGGGATTCAGGTAAATATCCTGCACCAGCTCTTCATTTACAGGGCAATAGGAGCCCTCGACCACCTGGGAGGACCGGATGGAATCAATCATAATCTTTCGAAAAAAGTCTACCGTATACTGTCCCAGGTGCAGACCGTCCACGGACAGAGTTCTCCTGCGCACATCCAGATCCCGGATGCCGATCCAATACCGGGTTACCTTGCCCTCTTTGTTCTGATACTCAATGCTGAGCCATTTTCCCTCATGAATCGCCCGGAAAATATCTCTGTAGACTGCATTCATCTGCTGCTCGTCCCCTTTATCCTGCAATTAATATGATGAAAACCATTTATTGCATTATAATACAGCAGCGAGGACAAGGTCAATATCTATCGCTGTTAATCCACCACCTCAACGCTTTCGATTACCGGCTGATACTCCGCCGGAACCGTGCCGTTATTGTCCGTTACTACAGCATTTTCACAGATGCTGTCCACAATCTCCATGCCGCTGGTCACATAGCCGAAGCAGGCATACTGCCCGTCCAGACTGGTACCGTCCTGATGCATGATAAAAAACTGGGAGCTGGCGGAATCCGGCTCGCTGGTTCTGGCCATGGAGATGGCTCCCCGGGTATGGGACAGGGTATTTTCCACGCCGTTCTGAGCAAATTCGCCCTTGATCTCCTCATCCGAGCCGCCGGTACCGTTGCCGTTGGGATCGCCGCCCTGCATCATAAAGCCCTCTATGATCCGATGAAAGGTCAGGCCATCGTAAAAGCCCTCGTTTGCCAGCTTCACAAAATTGGTCACGGTGATAGGCGCCTGATCGGCATCCAGCTCCACTTCAAGGGTGCCGTAATCCTTTATGTTGATTTTGACATGATGCAGGCCGGTCAGCTGTTCTGCCTCCTCCTGCACGGCCGCCTGGCTCTCCTCCGCCTGCTGGCTGCTCTCTGCGTCCTCGCCGCCCCGGGTCTGTTCCTGACTGCCGGAAACGGCGCTTTCACTGCCCTGGGTCTGTCCGCCGGGCACGGCCTCCGATCCCTGCCCCCTGCTGCCGCAGCCTGCCAGCACTGCGGTCATGGTCAGGCAAATCGCTAAAATACTGCATAATTTCTTCATGATGTTTGTCCTTTCTTAGCTTGGCGTATTCTGTATCCTAATCCTCTTGCATATCCATCTGCCATTCTTCCCACACTTTACTCAGCAAATTGTAGCAGATCGGAACAAAAATGCAATAGACTTCACAGTTTTTTCATAATAAAACTTGGCCGTCCGGCTTAGCACTGTTATAAAATTTTCCTTGCTTCTGCGGAAGTTCTGTTGTAGAATAACTCAGTAGAGAAAAGGATATCTGATTCCCGTCAAAGATCTTGACCTCTTCCTTTTATTTCACCAAAACAGGAGAATATGCTTACCAGGGGAGCCGATAGGGTGTGAATGCCTCCGATCCGAGCCTTCAGCAGGAGGAGGTGGTTTTATGACTACATACGAAACGTTCATGGTGTTGCTTACTTTTGCAATGCTTATTGTAGCAATTCTGGACTATGTAAACCATAAAAAATAGCACCCCAGCTCCGACAAAGTGAAAGGTGCTATTTTTTACCAACATCACGCCGGAGACGGATAGGTGTACACTATCGTATCGGCTCTCTTGTTAAGCATATTATAACCCAGATGCCCTAAACCGTCAAGCCTAAATGCATTTTTCAGGCAGAGCACACAATATGAAAGGACGCCCCCTGACAATATAATATGCTTACCAGGGCAGCCGGTAGGGCGGCTACGCACCCATTCCGAGTCTTGCGGAAAGGGGGATACTTATGAGTACATATGAAGAATTCCAGATTATCCTTACCATAGCAATATTGATTGTGGCAATTCTGAATTACATTAAAAAAGACCATAAGTAAAGCCGCCCTGTCTCTGACAAAGTCCAGGCGGCTTACTTATTTGTAACTGTCAATAGATTTCGCCGGAACGGGAAGCTGTAACCTTCCTTATCGGCTGTCTTGTTAAGCATATTATAGATTAATTTTTCATAGCCGTCAAGCAATAAAAGCGGCTAGGGTAATATGAAAAAACAACACCCTGACAATATAATATGCTTACCAGGGCAGCCGGTAGGGCGGCCTTACCATTCGCTTTGAGTCTTGGAAAGGGGATGGTGGCATGATTACATACGAGGATTTATTTACTTTTGTAATTATGATTTGCGCTATAATAACGCTGGCCAAAAATGGCAAAGACGGAAAATAGCCGCCCTGCTCTCTGATCTGACCCCAAAAAGTTAGACAAAAATTGACGGCTATGTAACTAATGAGGATCGAAGCCTGTATTGTACAGGACTC
>JAGANP010000277.1 GCA_017624175.1 Lachnospiraceae bacterium
GTACGGAATAGCGTTACTTCTGCAGCAAGCCCTTATGGCTCTTAATCAGGGTGTCCAGGGTTCGAGCCCCTGGCGGTGCACGCAGAGTCCTGGGATTCGCATTATTAGCGGGTTGCGGGGCTTTTTTTTGTACCCCGGGAATGCTTAGACTACCTAACACGGAAAAAGAGACACAGATCTGCCCCCGGAAGAGCAGCAGCTTGTAGATCTTTACCGCCAGGCGGATGATCGGGGGAAGCGCAACTTCTTAAGACTTGCCCAGGACGAAGCCCGGGAAACTCGAATCATTAACTTCTGGGACTGGATCCACCGGCATCGGTAACTGATCTGTAGGATAAGACTCTATAATGAAAAATTGGTGACCAAAGTAGCATAAACTTGGAGTTGACTTATGAAAATAAGAATGGTATATTACAAATAGGCAAAGGCTAATAAGTAGTGCATTTAGACAAAGAAAACCCCGGGGGGCTAGCCCGGGGCTTTCTTTTTCAAGGCTGGGTTGTGTACTAATTATCTCCATCCAACCATTTGCATATGTAGTAGGCAATTACACTTGCCAACACGGAGATAAAAAAGGCTAATAAGTATTCGTACATTCAGACACCTCCTTTCTGCTGGAGGCTACACAACGATAGAATTATAACACAAGTTTTAAATAATGAGTAGGATAATTTGTAAATATTGACAAAATAAGGGAAAGATTTAAACGAAAATTGTAAGATAGACAACCTGTCCTTTAATCAGGATGTCCAGGGTTCGAGCCCCTGGCGGTGCACGCAGAGTCCTGGGATTCGCATTATTAGCGGGTTGCGGGGCTTTTTTTTGTGCCGAAAAAAGGGGTCAGCTGAAAAAATCAGTTGCGTAAATTTGTGCTTAAAATTGTATTACAAATTTACTTGACGGAAATTCTAAGGGATGGTATATTACAAGTAGGCAAAGGATAAGAAATAAGACATTTGAACAGAGAAAACCCCGGGGCGTCATCCCGGGGCTTTCTTTTTTCAAGGCTGGGCTGTGTTACTTATTATCTCCATCCAACCATTTGCATATGTAGTAGGCAACTACACTTGCCAGCAAGGAGATAAAAAAGGATAAGAAATAATTCAACATTTGAACACCTCCTTTCTGCCGGAGGTGACACAGCAAAAAAAGTATAACATAAACTTTAGTTTCAGTATAGTCAAAATCCGACAAAATATATTATGAAAGAAACTAAATGAACGTTCAGAGCACATATCTTCTGCTCGGAGTGTCCAGAACTCGGGCCTCTGCCGGTGAAGTTCCGGGATTCGCATGATTAGCGGGTTGCGGGGCTTTTTTTTGTGCCGAAAAAAGGGGTCAGCTGAAAAAAATCAGTTTTCCCCATTTAAGACACCGTCACAATTTTACTTGACGGAAAAGGAGAGGGGGATTATAGTAAACAAAAAGAGGAGAGAGCAGGATGGCAGGAGAAGAGACAGGTTACAGAATTACATTTCAGGATATTTTGCAGAATGAGGCAGTGAAGACCTATATTCAGAAAGCAGACGAGTCCCTGATTGCGCTGGGATATACCGAGCACAGCTTTCCCCATGTCATGAAAGTGGCCAGAACCGCCAGTGATATTCTGCTGACTCTGGGGTACAGTGAGAGAGAGGCCGAGCTGGCACGCATTGCCGGGTATCTGCATGACATCGGAAACGTGATCAACCGTATTGATCATGCGCAGTCCGGTGCGGTCATGGCTTTCCGTATTTTGGACAATATGGGAGCGGATCCTCAGGATATTGCCACGATTATCACCGCCATAGGGAACCACGATGAATCCACGGCTTTTCCGGTGAATCCGGTGGCAGCGGCCCTGATTCTGGCAGATAAGACAGACGTGCGCTATACCCGGGTGAGAAATCAGGACTTTGCCAGTTTTGATATCCATGACAGAGTCAATTATTCCGTAAAGGAAAGTGAGATAGAAATTGTAAAGGATTCCCACATTGAACTTAAACTGAAGATCGACACGGAGATGTGTGCTGTGATGGATTATTTTGAGATATTTCTGAACCGTATGATCCTCTGCCGTAAAGCGGCGGAGAAGCTGGGACTGGAATTCTGGCTGGTAATCAATGGACAGCGGCTGATCTGACGAAATAACAAGAGGGGCGTGAATTCTCACACCCCTCCTTTTATGTTTATTTTCCGGGAACATATTCAAAAGTAATCTGAATGCTCTCCACATTCCCCAGGGTAGCTGCATCTAAGACGCAGGGAGAGACATACATGGTATTTCCCGATGCGGTGCGGGCACTGTCAGGAACTGCCGATACCCATTCATTGAACAGATTTAACCGGGTACACTTGTTGTCATCGCTGGTGGTATAAGGTCTTCCGGTCAGCTGGTAGGGCTCTCCATTGATCAGCACTTCCTTGATCTCAATACAATAGCCGGGATACAGAATCTCGCCGTTGGCTATGCCGATGGCAGAGAATGCGGTGCTGTTGGCAAAACCGCCGGATGTTCCGGTGAAATCAAGTCCCACGGTATAGGTTCCCTCTCCGGTGATTTCCGCATCAGTTACCACGATACCGCCTGAAGCGCTGTCGGGAGCATACTCATCTCCCACACTGTAGGAAAGTCCCCAGTCGCTGCTGGTAAACATTAGCCAAGCGACAGCGGTATTTTCGTCCACGCCTGCAGCCTCCTCCGCAGCCTCCAAAGCAGCATCAATGTCTGCTTTTGCGCTGCTCTGCAACTCCTCCGGGGTCATGTCGGATTGGCTTGCATAGCTGTGGTCTGAGAGAAGCTGTGCCACCTCGTCATAGGCAATCCTGCCCTCCTGGCGCTTAAACATATCATTGCAGTCCCACAGGACGGGGCAGTAACCATATAGATCGCAGTTATCCAGGAAATTCTCCATATACTCAAGCGTGTTGTTTCTCAGGCCGTTTGCCTGCTCCAATACGCCCCACTCGCCGATAATCACACCATAGCCCTGATCCGTAAACTTGGTCAGCATAGCCAGGGTATCATTCATCTCCGCATAATCCTTTTTGGTCTGCCAGTTGGGAATGCTGTCCCACAGACAGTAGCCGGAAGGCGTATAATAATGCACGGAGAGAATCAGCTTATTCTCTGCGGTGTCAGAGGGCATCCGGAATGCATCATTACAGGTGTTGACGATATCTGTGCCAAAGCCCGCAATCAGCAGGAAACGTTCGGCATTGTTGCCGCCGGTGCTTCGGATCGTATCTACGAAAGCCTGATTGATGGTATTGGTCATCTCGTAGCACTCGGCATCGGATAAGCTGCCGGAATCCGCTGCAATATCCGTATCATTCAGACGGAAGCCCAGCTCCTCGTTGGCAGATTCAAAGATCAGGTGGCTGTCATATTTCTCATAAGCATTTGCAATCTGTGTCCACATGGAGGTATACAGCTCCATGGCAGCGTCCCGGGTCTCCTGACTTGCAGAGCCGAACATGCCCCACCAGCCGCCGTCCCAGTGGTCATTCACAATGACATACATGTCAGCATCCAGGGCATAATTGATGATTTCCTCCACCCGGTTCAGATAATCGGTTCCGATGGTATAATCGCCGCTTTCAAAATTCATGGCATTGGTCCATGCCACCGGAATACGAAGGGTATCAAAGCCTGCCTCTTTCATCGCCGCAATCATTTCCGGTGTGGTGACAGGCTGGCCCCAGGCGGTTTCATAGGCTGTCACATCGGCGCCTACGCCCACCGAGGCACGACCATAGGCTTCCATGGTGTTGCCCAGATTAATGCCGTTTCCCATAAGGCGTGTCATCTCAATAGCAGAAACAGATGTCCCCGAGGATGATGGAGCCTCCTCCTCCGGTTCCTCACTGGAAGACGGCTGACTGACAGCCGTGTCCTCCTGCTGCGTGCTTTCGGCGGAAACTTCTGTTTCCTGACTGTCCTGAATGGAGCTGCTGGCGCCGGTCTGGCTGTCGCCGCAGCCGGTCATCACTCCCAGGATCAATGCCGCAGCCGCAAATACGCTGATTAGCTTTTTACGCATAATTTTCCTCCCTTTCCTTATGCATCACGCATATAGTATCATATTACAAAAATGTCCCTTTTTTGAAAATAGCATTTATTAGTGATGTATTCTGTAATATTTTAATATCTTTCTGCCCTTTGTGCAATAAGAAGCAAAAATCAGGTCTTGTATTTTCGCAGCGGCTGTGATATGATGGCACAAACCCGCAAAGGAGAAGAAAGAGATGTTATTGCAGAGGAATAAACTGTCAACGAATAGGGACGACGATCGGTAGCGCTTGTAGCTGTGGAGACATAGGTACAAGCGCTTAACGTGTTGTGCCTATGCGGAGAAGAGCAGATCAGATAGAAAAAGAGATCCGGACCGCATTGGTAAGAGATTACGAATGTGTGAAGGATCTTTTTTGTTGGTCAGATTTGAAAACGAAAGGGGGCGATCCCATGGGACATTGTGACGATGTCCGTCTGGACCGGGCATAATGGTAGCGGCTGAGGCAAATCATAAAAACAGAAATTATGAGGAAAAGAGGTATCATATGAGCAGTATGAATATACAGGAAAACAGGAAAGAAAACAGAACAGTAGGACAGGCAGAGCCGGTATCGGTGTCCGGCTTTTCGTTGGAGGAGATCGGTCAGCAGATCGGAAAAGAGGTTTTTCTCCACGGCAGCATCTACAAGCTTCGCCGCATGAGCGGCTTTGCCTTTGTGCTGCTGCGCACCGGCAGGCATGTGCTGCAGTGCGTGTACAGCCCGGAATTTTCCCGTTTTGCGCTGGAGGAGCTGACGGAAGAAAGCTGCGTCCGCATCCGGGCGCTGGTGGCAGCGGAGGAGCGCTCCCGGTTGGGCTGGGAGCTGCAGGTGCGGAGGGCGGTGCCAACATCTTTGCTCTGGATTATTTCGGCAGGCAGGCCTATCTGGCCCAGAGCCCGCAGTTCTACAAGCAGATGATGGTGGGGGTATATAAGAGGGTATACGAGATCGGGCCTGTATTCCGGGCGGAGAAGCACGATACCTCCCGGCACCTGAACGAATATACCAGCGTGGATTTTGAGATGGGTTATATCGAAAGCTTTGAGGAAATCATGGAGATGGAGGAGGGCATGCTGCAGGCTGCGATTGCCTGCCTGCAGGAGGAATATGCACAGGAACTGGCGCTGCTGGAGGTTTCCATTCCGCAATTTACGTCAGAGGAGTTCTCCGGCGACCGGCAGCCAGGGCAATTTTGGGTGCCGCCTCAGAAGTCTTATCTGCCATTGGGGCGCATTCCCCGGATCCGTTTTGCCCAGGCCAAGGCGCTGGTATCGGAACATTATCACCGCCCTTTCGTGGAAAAAGACGACTTCGAGCCGGAGGAGGAAAAGCTTCTGTGCCAGTATGTCAGGGAGCATTACGGCAGCGCTTTTGTCTTCGTGACCCATTATCCCACAGCCAAGCGTCCCTTTTATGCCATGGAAGACCCGGAGAATCCGGCACAAACCCTGAGCTTTGACCTGCTTTTCCGGGGACTGGAGATCACCACCGGCGGCCAGCGGATCCACAGCTATCAGGAGCAGCTGCAGAAGCTGCAGCAAAGGGGCATGGATCCGGAAGCTTTTGCCGATTATCTGCTGATGCACCGCCACGGCATGCCGCCCCATGGCGGGCTGGGACTGGGGCTGGAGCGGTTTACTGCCCGGCTGCTGGACCGGGAGAATGTGCGTGAGGCAAGTCTTTTTCCCAGAGATATCCATCGCCTGACCCCTTAAGAAATCCGGACCGAGGTCTTATCCTATGCCGGGCCGTTTCCCGGGCAATAGCTGTCTGGACGGTTTACTGGCTGATGTGATACAATTAATATACAAATGAGAAGCATAATGAGCAGGAACATGGGGCGGCCTGCCCCTGTCAAAGGAGAGACAGTACATGATTAGGATATTGATTGCCGAAGATGAAGAACCTATTGCAAACCTGATCCGCATGAATCTGACCCGTGCGGGCTACAGCTGTACCTGGGCGGCGGACGGGATGGAGGCTGCGGATCTGATGCAGCGCAGACCCTTTGACCTGGCGCTGCTGGACATTATGCTGCCGGGCTGCAACGGCTATGAGCTGCTGCAGTATGCCCAGTCCATGGGACTTCCCGTGATCTTTCTGACGGCTTTAGGTACCATGGAAAATAAGGTAAAGGGACTGAAAATGGGGGCTGATGATTATTTGACCAAGCCCTTTGCGATCCCCGAGCTGCTGGCCCGGGTGGAGACGGTGCTGCGCCGCTATCACAAGGCGGAGACGGTGATGAATATTTTTGACATTACCATTGACACGGCATCAAGGCTGGTTATGCAGCAGGGACGAGAGATCTCCCTGACCATGAAGGAGTTTGATCTGCTGTTGCTGCTGGCCCGGAACCGGAATATCGCCCTGTACCGGGAGACCATCTATGAAGCGGTCTGGGGCGGCGAGTACGAGGGACAGAGCCGCACCATAGACCTGCATGTGCAGCGGCTGAAAAAGAAGCTTGGCTGGAACGAGGAGATTACGGCCGTCTATAAGGTGGGGTACCGCCTGGAGGGAGAGAAACAGGAAAATCGCTGATATCAAATTCTCATTGGTGCAGTAGTGCAGGCAGAGGCCTGCGCTATGCGGGGGGATGGGTATGAAATTTACGGGAAGGCTTTTTATGTGGATTATGGTGCTGATGACGGCCGCTTCCAGTGTATTCGGCATGTGGATGCTGGATTCCGGTTTCAGCCGAATGCTGAGGCAGGAGCGGGAGCAGGCCGGTCAGGAGATTCTGATGTTCCAGTATTTTCTGGAGATAGGGTATCAGTCCGGCAGTGAGTACGGGGATGTGTATGCGCTGCGGAAGGCCATAGAAAGCATAGAAGCCAATGCGGATCGGACAGACAACGGCTGCGTGATACTGGATGATGAGGCGCAGTGCTATCTCGGCGAGCAGGAGCTGGAGCGGCTGGCAGCCATGGTGGATATCGACTCTATGCGCCGGATGCGGAACGAATCGGGAGCAAACAATTATGTCTGGCAGATCATTATGGGGCAGCAGGGACATGAACTGATCGGCATGTGCGCCAGCCAGCTGGGGGACACCAGGTATTATCTGCTGGTCAGCCGGAATATTCAGAGTATCTATGACACAAGGGAGACGACGGTACGGCAGTACCGCATCATGCTGCTGGTGCAGCTGGCGGTGGGGGCTGTCTGTGCCTGGCTGCTGGCCCGGCATCTGACCCGGCCGGTACGGCAGCTGGGACAGGTGGCAAGCCAGATCGCCGGAGGTGCTTATGATCGCCGGTCGGATTACCGCCGCCGGGATGAGGTGGGGGAACTGGCGGAGAGCTTCAATATTATGGCGGACCGTCTGGTGGAGCAGATGCAGGAAAAGGAGCAGGAGGCTCAGAGGCAGGAGGACTTCACAGCCGCCTTTGCCCACGAATTGAAAACGCCCCTGACGTCCATCATCGGTTATTCCCAGATGCTGGATACCATGGAACTGAAGCCGGAGGAGCGCCGCACGGCAAGCCATTATATTTATACCCAGGGGAAACGGCTGGAACAGCTTTCCCATAAGCTGCTGGAGCTGGTGAGTATGGAAAAACAGGATTTTACCGGCAGACCGGTCAGCGCAAGCCAGCTGGGGAAAAATCTCTGGACCACCATGCGTCCGATCTGGGAAAGACGCCGGATCCGGGGGAAGATCCGTATGGAACAGGCCATGCTGTGGGGGGATGAGGAATTGCTTCTGTCCCTGCTGTACAATCTGCTGGATAATGCCGCCAAGGCGGTGGAGGATGGCGGGCAGATCAGTCTGGAGGGACGGTGTATCGGGGAAGAAAAATGGTACGGTATCCAAATTCGGGACAATGGCCGGGGCATTCCCCGGGAGGAGCTTTCCCGGATCACAGAGCCCTTTTACATGGTGGATAAGTCACGCTCCCGCAAGGAGGGCGGGGCTGGTCTGGGTATGTCCCTGTGCCGCAAGATTCTGGAGCTGCACGGCGGCAGCTGGAAGATCAGGAGTACCCTGGGCCAGGGTACGGAAATCCTGATCCGGCTGCCCCTGGCGCAGTGTCCGGTCAGAAAGATTGCCCGTCCCAAAGGAACGGACGGGGAGACGGGTTCCAGGCAGGATGCAGGCCCGGAAGAGGGAGCTTCGGGCGAAAGGGAGGTGCGGGCATGAGGCGATATTGGGGAATCGGGCTGACGGTGCTTCTGGTCATAGGGGCGCTGCTTTTGCCCCGGGGATGGTTTGCCCTGCGGGATGCCTCTACCATGGGAAGCATGCACGGCGAGGCACTGGATCCGCTGACAGTGACCCAGCTGGATCGCAGCTATGAGCGGAATATATACAAACGTCTGAGCAGTTATCTGGAGGCTGCAGCGATTGAGGATGTGGTATGCAGTCAGAAAGACATTGATCAGGAGGAGGAATCCCTGTGGGACAATATCAGTCAGGCCCAGGAAAGTGTGCTGATGACGGCACTGCAGGATCTGGGCTATTATGGGATAGCCGTGGGCAGGCAAAGCGTTATAGAGAGCTGCACCCAATATGTGTTGATGAAGAAATCCGACGGGCAGATTTTGTTGGTGGCTAATGATATCCATCTGCTCAGGGAGGATGGCTGCCATACGGAAATGCTGATTGATGGCGTGGACGGTACGGTATATTATGCAGAATCTGAGGAGAGGGCAGAAAGCTATGAAAAGTATGGCCTATCCCCATGGATGGATTGGTTTGATTCCCAGGCGGTGGATTGGATGTGGCTGCTTTGCGACAATTATCAGTCGGAGAACATCAATAGTACGGCATTCGACTCCGGGTACCGGGATGTGGAAGAGAATATCTCTGCGGTCGGGAGTGAAGAGAAACAGCAGTATATTCTGCAATATACAGATCGCTATATTGGCATCATCAGTGAGGAGAATAAGCAGAGCTACTGCTGCCTGCTGGCCTTTGGCAATCTGGCTGACAGCTGGACCGTGGAACTGGAAGCGGTGGAGGAGGAAGCTTTCAGCTACCGTCTGCGTCTAGGCCTGCATCAGGTCATCCGGAATATTCCGGAGCTGGCGGAGAAAGTGGCATTTACGGATTATTGGAGTCTGACGGGCGCAGCAGAGGAAACAGAAGCTGCAGAAAGGTGAGTAAAAATGATCATTGATACGCATGCACATTATGATGATAAGGCATTTGCAGAAGACAGGGAGGA
>JAGANP010000278.1 GCA_017624175.1 Lachnospiraceae bacterium
GAGAACGGGCAAGAAAATGTGCAGGAGTGCGGCAGCCCGGCGCTGCAGAACGCACCCGGCGTTATATTTGAGAATGTCAGCTTTGCCTATAAAAAGGAGGATGGCAGCCCGGGAGAGCAGATTCTGGAGCATTTCAATCTGACCATTGCCCCGGGGGAGAAGCTGGCACTGGTGGGGGTAAACAGCGCAGGCAAGACGACGCTGGTGAAGCTACTCTGCGGCCTGTATCGGCCGGATGAGGGCCGGATCCTGGTGGATGGCAGGAGCAGGGAGGAGATGACGCCGGGAGAGTGGTACCGGCAGCTGTCCGTGGTATTTCAGCAGCAGCTGATCCTGCCGGTAACGATGGCGGAGAATATCTCCCTGCAGCGCCGGGAGAATACGGATGACGCAAGGGCCCGGGCAGCATTGGAGAGGGCCGGTTTATCCGATACCTTTGCCCGCCAGAAAATTACGCTGGATACCTATATGAAAAAGACCATATCTCCCAAGGGTATCGAGCTTTCCGGCGGTCAGCAGCAGAGGCTGATGCTGGCTCGAGCTTTATATAAGGATGCACCGCTGCTGGTACTGGATGAGCCCACAGCCGCCCTGGATCCCATTGCAGAGAGCGAGGTATATGAAAGCTATCTGGAACACAGCAGGGGAAAGACGGCGGTCTTTATTTCCCACCGGCTGGCAAGCACCCGGTTTTCGGATCGGATCATTCTGATGGAGCACGGCCGGATCATAGAGGAGGGAACCCATGAGCAGCTGATGGAGAAGCAGGGAGCATATGCCCATATGTATCAGGTGCAGAGCAGTTACTATGAAGGCCGGGAGCGGTCAGAGGAAACCGGTAAGAGGGAAACAATAGAGGCCTGAGCATACAGGTAAGGCGGTATCGCAGAGGGGCAATGTACAGCGCATGAGCGATACCGGAGAGGAGGAGAATATGGAAACCGATCTGACAAGTAAGCTTCCCTTGCGGGAGCATCTGAAAAATACCAGAAAAATCCTGAAATTGATACAGGGGCTGGATAAACACTTTTTTACCATTATGGCGATAAAATGTATACTGGATGCAGCTGCCTCCTATATGGGGTTATTGCTGTCCGTGTATATTCTGGATCAGCTGACAGCGGGGGAGAATTTCCGGCAGTGTTTTCTGGTGGTGGCAGTTACCTGTATTCTGCTGTTCTGGCTGCAGCTGGGAGGCGGCATATTGCAAAGCCGGCTGAATGTACGCTGGGAGACTATCTATTGTAAATGGGACTGTATTACGGAGCAGAAGATTATGGAGATGGATTTTGCCAGAATCGACAGTCCGGAGACCCGCAGGCTTCGGGAAAGGATCTGGCGGGACAATAACTGGGGCGCAGGTATTAATACCATACGCTGGACAATGATGAGTATTCTGAACGGTTTATGCCGGTTAGTGGGCGCTGTTATCGTAGGCGTGCCGGTTCTGGTCTATATGGTGCAGGCCCGCAGCGGCGCCATCCTGATGATATTGCTGGTGATGATCCTGGTGATGGCGGCGGGCGGGGTTCTGGGTGCCCGCTATGAGAAACGGCTGCAGCAGTTTATGATGGGGAACAGGGACAGGACGGATGAGGAGAGAATTGAGAGGGCCAATCTGTCCTGGGATCTGGCATGCGGATATGGCTACAGCTACCGGGATGGGAAGGATGTTCGATTGTATCACGGTTATGATCTGATCCGGTATTGGACCCTGGAGAAGATACAAAAGAAATCACAACGGAAAGAGGTACAGGAGGCTTCAATAAACAGCAGTAAGGGCAATTTCTGCGGTTCTGCATCATTTGGAATTGTGGAATGCGGTGCGTATCTGATTGTGGCTCTGCTGGCTTCCGGCGGCATACTGACCATAGGAGAAGTGGTAAGATTTGCCGGGTGTCTGAAAAATATCTTCAGCGAAATATCGGGGCTGTGTTATCAGCTTCCGCAGCTGGCTCTTGCGGCAAGGAAGCAGTGCAGCACCCTGGAATTCCTGGAGATTTCGGATGAAATGTACAAGGGAAAACTGCCGTTGGAGAAACGCAGCGACAACCAGTATCAGATTGAATTTAAGGATGTGTCCTTTAAGTATCCGGGGACGGAGCACTATGCGCTGAGGCATTTTTCCATGAAGCTGCGGATTGGCGAGAAGCTGGCTATTGTTGGCATGAATGGTTCCGGAAAGACAACAATGATTAAGCTCCTCTGCAGGCTGTATGACCCGGATGAGGGGGAGATCCTTTTAAACGGTGTGGATATCCGCAAGTTTAAGCATGAGGAGTACAGCAGATTATTTTCCGTGGTATTTCAGGACTATCAGCTGTTTTCTTTCCTGTTGGGAGAGAATGTGGCGGTATCCTCGGATTATGATGAGGAACGGGTACGGAAATGCCTGGAGGATGCGGGCTTAGGGGAGAGGCTTAAGGCGCTGCCGCAGGGGATTCATACCTATCTGTATAAGGACTATGAGGACGGAGTAGAGTTCTCCGGGGGAGAGGCCCAGAAGGTCGCAATCGCCCGGGCCATCTATAAGACGGCGCCCTTTGTGCTGCTGGACGAACCCACCGCAGCTTTAGATCCCCTGGCGGAATACGAGATCTATAAGAGCTTTGATCAGATTGTGGGAGACAAGACGGCGATCTATATTTCCCACAGGCTCTCTACCTGTCGGCTTTGCGATAAGATCGCCGTATTCCATGAGGGCAGGCTGCTCCAGCAGGGAAGCCATGAGCAGCTGGTGCAGGATCAGGCGGGCAAGTACTATGAGATGTGGAGTTCCCAGGCCCAGTATTATGTGTAACAGTCAGCTATATATTCCTGCCGGGGCTTCCTTTTGTGCTTGACGGTTTTCGTCGATTGGGTTATAATATGCTTAACAAGGAAGCCGATACGATAGTGTACACCTATCCGTTTCCGGCGAAAATTAGGTTATAAAAAATAGCACCTGTACTTTGTCAGAGCGGGGGTGCTATTTTTTACGGTTTACATAGTCCAGAATTGCTACAATCAACAATGCAAAAGTAAGCAATACCATGATCATTTCGTATGTAGTCATAAAACCACCTCCCACCGTTCAAGGCTCGGTTCGGAGGTATTCACACCCTATCGGCTCCCCTGGTAAGCACATTATTTTTTTCAAGGTACAAATCCCGATGCGAAACAAAAATACCTCGAAACAAACTGACACATCTGTGTCCGGTCTGCTTTGAGGTATGCTTTTCTCAGTACATTCATATTATCTTTTCATTCCGGAAATGTCAAGAAAGGATTGATTATTTACATATGTAATCCGATATATTCTATAACAGAGATGTCTGCATCAGGGAGGAGAAAGGCATGGGAGTAATGATCGGATCGGGAAACAGCAATGTACAGCGCATTGTTTTCGGGAATGCGGAGGGAATGGAGGTGGGTTCTCTGACCATACGGAAATCAAGCAGAAAAAAGACCAGAAAGCTGCAATATAATTTTAAGGAGATCTCCGCCAGGATTCTCCAGACGCATACCTCCGGCAGCGCCAGGCAGATACTCATTCTTGCCAAGGGCAGGCTTGCCCTGTTAAGGCAGAAAGCCAAGGGCGGGGAGTATGATGACCGGGAGCTGCAGGCTGCCATTGCACATGCGGAAAAGATGGAGCGGATTGCCGGAAAGAAAATGCGCCATCTGCAGGAGGAAGAGCGGGCGGTCCACAGCGGATCCTGTCAGGAAGAATCGCCGCAGGACGAAGAGGAGTGGATCGCAGGTCAGGAGGAGCCGGGTACGGAGGCAGACGGGGACAGGGAAGGTCTGCAGCAGGAGGCCAGGCGGGAGATCGTCCGCCGGCATCAGGAGATGATGTGTCAGCAGCAACTGATGCTGGAGCTGATGGAAAGTACCCGGCGGGAGTTGGCGGAAGCTTCCAACATGGAGGAGCTGTCCGATGCACTCGGCGGCAGTACGGCGGCTGCGGATCTGGATTCCCGGGAATTAAAACAGCTGAAAACGAAGCATCGCCTGGAGGAACAGCGGGAGATCATGGAAGCGGATATGCTGTATCTGAAGGCCTATTTTCAGAAGCTGGCGCAGGAAAAGCAGGAAAGCGCTGCAGGCGGTTGCGGCAGCGATGAAAGCGGCAGCGACGGCAGCGGGGTGTCCCTGGAGCTGGGCGGGATGGAAATGCCCGCAGTTCAGGCAGAAGTGCCGGTAATACCCCAGGGAGGCGTGATTGATACCTCCGTATAAAGACATGACGGTCAGACTTCTGCCAGTTCCAGCCGGGACAGCACCTCCCTGCTGACATAGAGGGTATTGTCCTTTCGGGTATCGTAGGTCCATTTTACCAGAGTCATCTCCGTGCCCACGATTTCCAGACAGGTGATGCAGCGGGGGTGGACGCAACTGCCGGTGTTGCAGTACTGGGGCGTATCCGGATCCAGTCTGGGGCGGTGGGTGTGCCCGGTAATCAGGATCCGGCCTGTTTTCAGGGCGTAATCGGACAGCCGCTGTTCCACCCGGTCCTTATGGGTATAGTTTTTGGCGGCGCTGGTGGGATCCAGCACGCCGAAGTGCTCCAGGGGACGCCAGAAATACCGCACTAGAAAACGGGAAAACCGCCAGAAAGTGGAGTTTAAGGGATCTGCCTGATGTCCGTGGGTCAGGTAGAGACGGTCTTCCCGGCCGCATATTTCCAGGATCAATCCCTCATAAAAGGTCAGTCCGGGAAACAGGGGCTGGCGGCACTGGGAATCCGTACAGAAAAAGGTGGGGCATACCCGGTCGGAATAATGGGGCTTCTTTTTCTCCATATCGTGATTGCCGTACAGCAGATAGAGGCGCCCCTGCCGGTAAAACAGGGAGAGGAGCCAGAAGACATTATTGTGAATCTCGATGATCTGGCTCATACGCCTGTTTTCCCACAGTTCATCCCCGTCCCCCAGCTCAATATAGGTGAAGCCCTGGGCGTAATAGTGCTTTAAGGCCGTGAAATACAGGGTCTGATTCTTCAGAAAATTATCTCCCCAGGTGCCGTTCCCCCTGTGGCAGTCGCTGATCAGGACATAGCGGCTGCGGGCGTCTAAGGGAAGCACGGGGGCATTCTGAAAAGCATGGGTGAGACGGGAGGTATAGCTCATGTGCGGATGACTCCTTTCAGGCGCCGGAGCATGCGGCGCAGAATAAAGGGCAGCAGCTCATACAGGTAGAGAATGCGGTCCAGTGTACAGGTAAAGGGGCGGGTGATCCGGCAGTACAGTCTGCAGAAAAAGCGGTTGCAAAGCTGTGCCCAGCGGATCCGCAGTCTGCGCAGGCGGGTGATGCGTTCGGGGCAGATCGGGGACGCCGGACAGCCGCAGCTGTAGCAGATGTGTACCCCCAGCCCCTGACAGCAGCAGGCATATCGCAGGGTCTTGTTTTCCTGATGGAGACGGCTCAGGGCTTCTAAAAAGCGCCTCTGCATCTCCAGAGAGGGAAAACGGATCGTGATTTCCATGGCCAGCTGCGCCGGATCGATATACATACCCACCAGAAAGGCGGTGAGCCACCAGGTATTGCCTGACATGGTGGCCAGCAGTGTCTCTTTTCGGAACAGGCTGAAGGTAACCGGCAGCCGGTCGTTATCTGCTGCGGCCTGGAAGCGGGCGGTGGCGTATTCTTCGGGTTCCAGCAGCCGGTCGGCATAATAGACGCCCACCTCGGCTCCGGCATTGATGCCGTACTGTCCTTTCCAGAATTCAATCAGCCAGGTGCGGCCCTGATAGTCAAAGTATACCGGAAGCGCATCAAATACCATATGAAAGGATAGCGCTGCTTTGTCAAAAAGCGCTGTATATCCGGCCTGACGCTGCCAGGCATCATTGCGTGTGGAAACCAGATCCTGTTTGCTTTCATAATAGTAGCCGAAGGGTTCCAGAATGGTATCCAGAAGCCGCTGCTTCTCACAGCAGGTCATACAGCGGAGCTTTTTCATGGCTCTGTGTCTGCGCCGGAAGAAGAGTCCCAGACACAGGACGATCAGCAGTAGAAAGAAGAGGAAAAAGTAC
The DNA here is from genome assembly GCA_017624175.1 of Lachnospiraceae bacterium. Lineage (GTDB taxonomy): Bacteria > Bacillota > Clostridia > Lachnospirales > Lachnospiraceae > Acetatifactor. The sequence goes on from JAGANP010000278.1 coordinate 6,018, forward strand.
ATAATAGTAAGATTCCTGTCATATTTTTTACTATATTGTATGTGGGACGAAGCGGGGATGTGCTATGCATTTGACATGGACAAACCCCCGGAAATATGTTAGTATAATGTACAGAGCCACAGCCCGGGTAAGGCGGTGGCTCTGTATTACGGTTATGAGAGGTTTCGGCAGGGAATACGGAAATATGGAGGCGGGAATGGCAGCAGGCAAGGTATATGCAGTGCGCAAAGGAAAAGTCACAGGGCTGCTGGACAGCTGGGAGGCCTGTAGGGAAGCCGTGGAGGGCTACCCGGGAGCAGAGTTTAAGAGCTTTAAGGATCCGGCGCAGGCGCAGGCCTACCTGGCGGGCAGCCCGGACGTATCGGCGGATTCCGGCGGATCGGAGAACTCCGGCGTGCAGAAAGCGTCCGGCGGTTCGGAGGACTCCCGTATGCAGGGAAATGGCGGAAAAAAAAGGGACAGAAGCGCAGCCTTCCGGACAGGACTGCCGGACCCGGCGGAGCGCCCCCTGGGGATGGGCGATCCTACCGGCGGCCTGGTGGCCTATGTGGACGGCAGCTATGACCATTCCCTCAGAAGATATGCTTTCGGCTGCGTCTTTATTCTGTCGGACGATAGGGTATATGTGAAGAACGGCAGCGGGGACAATCCGGATACGGCCCAGCTGCGCAATGTCTCCGGGGAAATGCTGGGAGCCATGTATGCGGTCAGGTGGGCCATGCGGAACGGTTTTTCCCGGATCGAGCTGCGGTATGACTACGAGGGGATTGAAAAATGGGTGACCGGTGCGTGGAAGAGCAAGACGGAGCTGACCCGGAAATATGCGGCGGCCATGAGGCGCTGGATGGGCAGTATCGAGATGCGTTTTACCAAGGTGGAGGCCCATACGAATGTGTATTATAATGAACTGGCGGACCGGCTGGCCAAGAATGGTCTGCGAGAGCGGGAGGAGATCCCCGAGGTATGGCTGATGGAAGAGCTGGAGCCATGGGCACAGGTGTGAGGGAATAAGCTTTGGATACGGTTGAGGTGAGATTGAATAAATATCTGGCGGACTGCGGTGTATGTTCCCGGCGGGAAGCGGATAAGCTGATAGAGCAGGGAAAAGTCACGGTAAACGGCCGACCGGCGGCCATGGGCTGCAAGGTGACCCGGCAGGACCGGATTGCCGTAAACGGCAGGCAGCTGCAGGGCAGGCCGGAGAAAGCGGTGCTGGCTTTTTATAAGCCCGTGGGCGTGACCTGCACGGAGCAGGATCGGCACGCAGAAAAGATTATTAAGGATTATGTGGACTATCCGGTGCGGGTAACCTATGCGGGGCGGCTGGATAAGGATTCGGAGGGGCTGCTGCTGCTGACCAATGACGGCGATCTGATCGAGGCCGTCATGCGGGGAGCCCACAGACATGAAAAAGAGTATCTTGTCAGGGTAAACAGAGAGATTTCCCCGCAGTTTCTGGAAAAAATGGCCTCCGGCGTGTACCTAAGGGAGCTGGAACAGACCACCAGGCCCTGTGAGATCCGGCAGACCGGGAAATATACCTTTCAGATCATCCTGACCCAGGGGCTGAACCGGCAGATCCGGCGCATGTGCCGGGCCTGCGGCTATGAAGTGACCCGGCTGAAACGGATCCGGGTCATGAATGTCCGGCTGGAAAAGCTGGAACCGGGAAAGTACCGGGAGGTGCAGGGAGAGGAGCTTGCCCGGCTGTATCGGGAGGCGGGGCTTCAGGCTCCGCAGGAATAAAAGGCTTCTGCGGGGATTGCCGGAAAGGCGGCAGAAGAATAGAGACGATGGGAAAGGAAAAGGCATCATGGTAGCGGAAAAACGGGAACGTATCAAGGAATTGACGGCACTTCTGAATAAAGCCTCCAGGGCTTATTATGCCCAGGATCAGGAGATCATGAGCAATTATGAATATGACCGGCTCTATGACGAGCTGGAGCAGCTGGAGCAGGAAACAGGGATCATTCTGGCAGGCAGCCCCACACAACATGTAGGGTATGAGGCTGTGGACGAGCTTCCCAAGGAAGCCCATGAATCGCCCATGCTTTCCCTGGGAAAAACAAAGGATCGGGAAGAACTGCGCTCCTGGCTGCAGGGACAGCCTGCAATTTTAAGCTGGAAGCTGGACGGGCTCACGATTGTGCTGACTTATCGTGACGGAAAACTTGCAAAAGCCGTGACCCGGGGCAACGGGGAGATCGGAGAGGTCGTCACCGCCAACGCTAGGACATTCGTCAATCTGCCACTAAATATAGGGTTTAAGGGAGAACTGGTGCTCCGGGGAGAAGCGGTGATCAGCTACCCGGATTTTGAGCAGATCAACCGGCAGATCGAGGATGAGGATGCAAAATATAAGAATCCCCGGAATCTGTGCAGCGGCTCCGTGAGGCAGTTAAACAGCGAGATCACTGCCCGGAGAAATGTGCGGTTTATCGCCTTCTGGCTGGTGCGGGCGGAGGGAGTGGATTTTGCCAATTCCCGGGAGCGGCAGTTTGCTTTTCTGGAGGAGCAGGGCTTTGAGGTGGTGCAGCGGAGGACGGTAACGGAGGATACGATCCTGGATGCGGTGGAGGACTTTGCCCATCGGATCGAGACCTACGAGATCCCCTCCGACGGCCTGGTGCTGACCTATGAGGATATTGCCTACGGGCAGTCCCTGGGACGGACAGCCAAATTCCCCCGGCACTCCATTGCATTCAAATGGGCGGATGAGCTGCGGGAGACCACGTTAAAGGAGATCGAGTGGAGTCCCAGCCGCACGGGACTGATCAATCCGGTGGCGATCTTTGAGCCGGTGGAGCTGGA
>JAGANP010000279.1 GCA_017624175.1 Lachnospiraceae bacterium
ACTCCACTACTCCAGGCCACGCATGGCCAGCGCCTTGGTCTGCAGCTCGCTCAGCTTATAAAAAGTTCCTTTTTTCGCCATCAGCTCTGCATGGGTACCGGATTCCGTCACCCGGCCCTCGTCCAGCACGATCAGATGGGTGGCATTGCGCAGCGTGGACAGACGATGGGCAATGGACAGCATTGTCCTGCCCTTCTCCAGCTGCTCTAAGGATTTCTGGATGGCCAGCTCCGTCTCCGTATCCACCGCCGATGTGGCCTCATCCAGGATCAGAATCTTCGGATCCGCCAGGATGGCTCTGGCAATGGAGATCCGCTGCTTCTCCCCGCCGGACAGCGCCCGGTTGGAGGGCCCTAACTGTGTGTCGTAGCCCTGGGGCATCTTACAGATAAAATCGTGGGCGCTGGCCTGCATTGCTGCCCGGATGATTTCCTCCCGGGTGGCGTCCGGCCGGGCATAGGCGATATTTTCCGCCACGGTGCCCATGAAAATATAGGTTTCCTGAGATACCATCGCCACATTCCGCCGCAGCTCCTTAAAGCCGTATTGCTTTACATTGACGCCGTCCACCAGCACCTCGCCCTCGTCCGTATCATACAAACGGGAAATCAGGTTTACCAGCGTGGATTTTCCTGCGCCGGAGCGTCCCACGATCCCCAGCACCTCCCCGGCCACCACATGGAAGCTCACATCCTTCAGGATCGGTTTGTTGGGCTCATAACCGAAGGTGACGTGGTTCAGAGCGATCTCTCCCCGCAGCGTCTCCGGCCGCACCGGATCGGGCACTTCCTTTACCTCCGGCACAGCGTCAATGATCTCAAAGAGCCGCTGGGCCGAGTTCATGGCATTGGTGTACCAGCGGATGATTCTGGACATAAATTCCAGGGGGCCCTTCAGCTGGCCCACATAGCCGCTGAAAGTAATCAGCAGACCCAGCTCCATATTCGAGCCGCTGATAATCAGTGCACTGCCCAATGCCCATACCAGAAAGGTCAGCATATCCTCCACAAAGATATACAGTGCGGAGAACCGGCAGTCATACCGTGCCACATCCAGTTCCGCCTCCCGCACCTTGTTATTGTTCTTGGTAAACCGGCCCATCTCCTGCTCTTCCTGTCCGAATGCCTTGACCACCCGGGCGCCGGTAAAGTTCTCGTTCATCTGCCCGTTCAGTCTGCGGTTGGCCCGGTGGCGTTTGCCGTAATAGTGCCACAATCTGGGCATCAGCAGATAGCTGATGAAAAACAATATGGGCATCAGGATCACGGAGGCCAGCGCCAGCAGCGGATTTAAGATAAACATGATGATACAGGTGGTGAGAATCGTCCCCACATTGATAAAAAAGTAGGGGATTCCATCAATAAAAAAGCTGGAAATCTCCTCCGCATCATCGGATACACGGGTCATCAGACCGCCGGTCTGCCTCCTGGTAAAGAAGCTGATGGACAGCTTTCCCATGGAGTCAAAGACCTGGCTTTTCAGCTTTCCCACCACCTCCGGTGCAATATGAGCCGTCAGCACGCCCTGCAGGATACCCAGCCCCTGGATCAGCACCTTGGTCACAATCATGACGATCACCAGCATGCCCAGCGCCGTCAGGAACCTGCCCGCAGGCAGATGCAGCATGGCCAGAAAGGCCTCGTCCCTGGCCAGCACCTTATCGTACAGCACGGTTCCGCTGAGGTAGGGCCAGACCAGGTTCAGCCCCGCCGTGGCCAGATAACAGAACATCATGACCACCAGCCTGCCCTTGTAGGGCTTAAAATAGGACACCACCCGCCACAGGATGGACTTTTTGTCCATGCACTTGGGACACACCTTACGCTCCTGATCCGGATAAATCATGCCGCATTTGGGGCAGCATTCCTTCCCTCTCTTGACGTCCAGATCCTCCTGAGTGATCTCCTCCTCTTTCTTGATTTTTTCCAGCAGGCGCTCCATCCGCATGAAGGCTTCCATTCTGGTGTTGGAAAACTGGCACAGATATCTGTCCACGCCGCCGATCCGTGCCATCAGGATCCCGGTGCTCACCTGACGGATTACCTCCAGCTTCTCCACCTCCGCCAGATCATACAGAACCACCCCCGGCTCCTCCAGACGCTTTTCCTGCTCCAGGGACCAGCTGTTGTAGCCGCCCAGCCGGTATTCCTGCTTTTCCCGGTAAGGATATCTGGCCAGAATCAGCTTCTTTGCGGTCAGCGCTACAATGGAGTCCGCAAACCGCTGCTGCTCATCCAGATCGCCGGTAGCTGCATATAGGATCTCTTTTCTGTCAATGCCATATTTCTGTATGACATCCGTAAAACTTCCCGGTAATTTCATCTCTTCCTCCCCTATTTAAGTTCCGCAGTCTGCCTCCCAGTGCACACTGCTGTTTTAAGTTCCGCAGCTTCACATCTCCCGAATGCATTGATGGACGCACAAAAGGGCATAACCTGCAAGAATGCATGTCATGCCCTTAAATCATCACTGTCTATGCCTATGTACACTGTAAGTTCCTGTTTCGCCCCTACAGCGGTGCATATCCCCGGGAGACAATACCATTACTGCTTCGATCTGCTGCATAAAAATTCGAAACCAACTTGAACATATTTATTGCCTCCTTCCCTTTTTATTTGTTCTGATTCGCTTCTTTTAGTACTATAAACTCTTTTCCAGCATCTGTCAACTGTTTTTTCACTGACCGTAACAGTCCTTTTCTCATGAAAATAAAATGGACCTCTATCTTTTTTTATTCTGTTTAAGTCCACTAAATACTGCTTTTTTCTGTGTATACAAGACGGAAGCGGACCTATATGAAAATAATCCCCAAGGTGGTCCACTTTTTTCTCCAAAAAGTGATCCTCAGAAAACAATTTTAAAATATTGGTCCACTTTACCTTCTTGAAAAGCTGAAATTCATGAAATAGATGGGAAAAAGTGGACCCAAAGAAAGATTTTTTTTGCACAAGTCCACATCCTGTAAATTTCTCCCGGCAGTATGATACCATAAGTGTATACAGAACACACATGACTGAACAGTTACCACTGACCGCAGACGAGCCTCTCCAGTTCCGGGATCTCCGCATCCTCCGGCACAAATGCTTTCAGCTGCCGTATGGCCTCCGCCGCCTCCGTCATCAGCCCATGCTCAGCCAGAATGCGGATATTCTTCTTAACGCCCTCCGCCAGCGCCGCCATCTCGGCTTCTCCGGCGGAGCCCGCAGTCGCCCCGCTCCTCACTGCCTGAGCCTGCAGTTCCCTGACGTATATCCGCAGCGTACTGTCAAAGGAGGGAAAAGCCTTCACTGCCCTTTCATAACAGGCAATAGCCCTGTCTGCGTCTTCCTCCTGACAGCTCAGCGCCTCCTGAATATGCACTGCTGCGCAGCAGCTCCCGGGCAGGAATTCCCTCTCTCCCTGAAATGCTCTTTCGGTAAAAAACCGGCGGTAAAACATTATGGCGGACCGGCTGAAATCCGCTAATAATTCTGTCTGCCTTACATAGTCGTCATGATACCTTCCATACACCAGCAGAGCCTCCCTTGCCCGCACCGCAAAATAATCATACCGGATATCCGTCTGAAACTGCGGCCGGGACAGCATTGCCATCCTGCGTTCTACGGACTGGGCATCGGCGCTCTCTACATAGGCGTCCACTCCCTTTTTCCACTGCTGAAAGGGAATCTCCAGAAATAATTCATGAATCATAGCCGGAGATTCCATGGCAATATCCCATATGTATTCTGGCAGCTGCAATATATCCACTACATGGGCAAAAAGATACCGAAAATGCTCCTTCAGGGTATCTTCAGTCCCCCTTTTTCCTGCATATAATATCTTCATGTAAGTGATATAGTAATGCTCCGCATCCGTCAGGGCAAAAATCCTGACCAGTCTGTCAAATTGCGGTCTTCCGGTGCTGTCCTTCTCAATCCTGCGCAATTCCCGCACCACGGCATCCGCCAGCAGCCCGCAGTGCATCAGCGTATTTGCATAGTCGCTGAAACGCTCGTCGTAATCCTGCTTGGACCAGTACTCCAGCAGCTCGGGCACCAGCGGCGGATAAAAATACATACGCTCCAGCTCCGGCTGCAGAGAGATATGCGGGAAATACAGATGCAGTTCTGTCTCCCGCTGCTGCCGCAGTCCGGCGAGAATAAGATAGGAATAGGTCTTCTCCAGATTTTCCCGGGTAAATGCATCCCGCACCCAGAAACCTGCCTCCTTGAGGATTTTCCACTCATCCTCATGCCAGGCCTCATAGGCTTCCAGGTATTTTATGCCGCATTCCCTGCATCGATCATACTGCTCTGTCATAAAAAAGGCGTAGGTTCCATGCAAATACAGGGAGGCACGGCAGATATCCGTATTCCTCCTGTCCCGAAGGGCTTTTTCATAATCCCTCACCGCATCCTCATAGCGAAACAGTTCAAAATCCGCCCACAATCTTCCGATATAGAAAGCCCCCCGATCTCTGTTTACCTTCTCGTCATTGCGATTAGCAAAACATTTCAGGGCCTCCGTGCAGATCTCGTAACATTTCACATATTCCTGAATGCCTCTGTATTCCTGAGCGATCTGCGCCCACCAGCGGGAATTGCTTCGCTCCTTCCTGATCTGCTCTAAAAGCAGGGAAACATTGCGCTGGGAATGCCGGTATTTTTCTTCCGGTGAATCAAAAATATACCCGAAATGCTTCACATGGGAATGGAGCAGCTTACAATCGCCGCAGATAGGAGCCAGATACTCGTGAATACTGCTCTCAAATTGCAGCTCCTTGGTGATTTTCGCCATGCGTGAGACCCATGCATCCGTATAATGCTTCTCCCCATAGTCAGTATAATTGCGCTGGATATAATTGGCCATGGCGTAGCTGCGGTAATCGCCGCTCAGGAAAAAATCCACCAGCTCCGTGCTGTCCTCGAACCACTCATCGTCATCAATATAGAGAAACCATTCCCCCTTTGCCGCCTTCAAACCCACATTTCTTGCCTTGGAAAAGTCCCTGCACCATACAAAGGGAATGACCTTGTCCGTATACTCCAGCAGAATATCATGGGTATCGTCATCACATCCGGTATCCACAATAATGAGTTCACTGGGAATCTGCTCCATAATCCGGCGAAGCGAATCCAGACATTTTCTGGTGGTCTTTTTCCGCCCCGAACACAACAGGGAGATGGAAAGCACCGGTTTTACCTGTTCCATAACAAGCCTCCTCATTTTCATTCCGCAACCGTCAGGACAATTACGGTAAAAAACAGGGGCTGACCGGAAAGGTCAGCCCCATGGCAGTAATATTTCTGTTACTGAAGCAGGGACAGAACACCCTGATTGGCCTGATTGGACTGAGCCAGCATCGCCTGACCTGCCTGGGCCAGAATATTGTTGTTGGAGTATTTGACCATCTCAGAAGCCATATCGGTATCACGAATCTGAGACTCTGCGGAAGTCATGTTCTCCACCACATTGTCCAGATTGTTGATCGTATGCTCCAGCCTGTTCTGGATAGCGCCCAGCGTGGAGCGCTGCTCGGATACCTGCTGCAGCGCTGCTTTGATCGTCTCAATGGCATCCAGCGCATTGGTATTGTCAGCTCCGGCAACGGAGATTCCCTTGATGCCTATTCCCTTGGCAGACAGAGCCTCAATCTTGAAGCTGATCTGGTTGTTGGAGGTGGCGTCGGCGCCCACATGCAGACTCATGGTCAGTGCACCGGTCTCCTTTTTATTGCTGGTGTCCACCAAAGCGTCAATATCCTGCTGGGTTGCCGCCTTCACCGTATCGCCGACCTTAAGATACAGGCCGCTGCCCTGATAATTTCCGGCCTCGTCAAAGTACGCATACAATCCGTTTTCTGCGATCTCATTGCCATCCTTGTCAGTCAGCTGCACCAGCTTGGACTCCGTGTAATCACTGATAGTAACGGCATCAGTAGGGTCATACATGCCGTTGGCAACGGTTTTAAAGTAATCTGTCGCATTGAGTGTAGTTCCCAATGATACTCCGCTGGCAATCTTATTACCGTTCTTGTCCGTGACATCTGTGGTTGTCTGATAGCCTGTAGCTGTGGTGGGACTCGTTTCCACCGTCGCTGCTGAGATTGTTCCGTCTGAGGAGAAAGTCACCGTATAATAGGTATCGCTGTTCTTTGCTTCGCCCTTATTTACCAGCACAAAATTGCCGGATGCATCTTTCTGATAAAGGCCCGCTGTGTCGATAACCTCTACTTCCTTGGTAAACTCTGTTAACGTTGTAAACGCTTCGCCCACTTGCTTGCTGATTTTCTCCGCAAAGTAAGATACTTCTGTGGAAACGGCATCCGCAAAAGTTCCTGCGGCAAGGGTCTTTACTTCTTTTCCATCCAGATAATACAGATCCTGCTTGGTAACGGATGCGGTCTTATACTTGAAGTCAATGCCCTTCTCCCCATTGGTATCGCCCTTTAACAGATAGGTCTCGTTGAACTTCGTGGTCTCGGATACACGGTCAATCTCTGTTTCCAGCTGTGCCACTTCATCCTGAATGGACTGTCTGTCCGACTCGGACATCGTGCCGTTTGAGGCCTTGACAGCCAGCTCGTTCATTCTCTGCAGCATATCCTGTACTTCGTTCAGCGCACCCTCAGCGGTCTGCACTGCGGAAATACCGTTCTGGGCATTCAGGGACGCCTGTGACAGTCCCCGGATCTGCTTTCTCATCTTCTCGGAGATTGCCAGCCCCGCCGCATCATCCGCCGCACGGTTAATCTTGTAACCGGAAGACAGCTTCTCGGTGGACTTGGACTGTGAAGCCGTTGTCAGACCTAACATTCTGTTAGAGTTCATTGCTCTTAAATTGTGTTGTACTACCATAATAGATACCTCCATGTGTTTGTTTTTGCTGTGCAAATCCGTTTGCACATTAATGGGTTATATAATAAACCGGATGCCGTCTGCCGGGGCCGGGCCCAGACCCGCAGCTCCCGCATCCGCCCTATTACCGCTCTGTACGGGTACTCTTCCTGTACTTTTCCGGATGCTCCTGTTCCCTGTAGTATCTGGGCAGCTCCGCCCTTTTCTCCGGGTCAGTGATCTCCTTTTCAATGACCTTGCTTCTGACAATGCTGACCTCCTTAGGAGCGTCAATCATGATTCTCATGTGCTTTCCCGTTCCTCCCAGGAAAACCAGCTTGATATCCTCACCGATCATCAGATACTCTTCTGCTGCCACGGACATTCTCAACATCTTTTCTTCCTCCATGAATTTTTTCAGGGTTTTGTCGAATACTACTAGGTAACAGATTTTATATTATGTTACATAAAGCGGGATTTTCGGGCTAAAGTTATATGTTTCGAAATATCCTGTCCCGGTCATCCTGCTCAATCCCCAGATACCGCATCGTCACCTGAAAGGAGGAGTGATTGTATATATTCATCAGCATTACCGGCTGTACCCCCTGTTTCCAGGCATGGTAGCCAAAGGTCTTTCTCAGAGAGTGGCAGCTGATGACTCCTTCGATTCCACATGCCTGCGCCGCCTGCCGGATAATCCGAAAGGCCTGAATACGGGATATATGCGTATCCCCCTGCCCGTAACTGCTGAAGAGATAATCCTGTGACGGAACAGGAGTTGTCCCAGGAAAAAGGCTTTGCTTATATTCCTCCAATGCCGCCTTTACCCCTTTGTTCAGAAAGATAACCGATGTCTTGCCGGTCTTCTGCTCCGCCAGGGCAATATGCTCCCGCCAGCTCTCCGTCCGGTAATCGTACACATCCTCCCATTTCAGCCGGATGATATCCGACACCCGGAGGGCTGTGTTGAGTCCGATAATGATCAGCAGATAATTCCTCCTGTTGGGCCTGACTGTTTTGTAATACGCCTTGATATGCGCCAGATCTTCCTTGTCTCTGATTGGTTGTGCCGTATGCATTTCATTTTCCTCCCTTGGTCTGAAATTTTTTTTAGATTAGGACTAAAGATTTAATTTTTTTCACCGATATAAGTAATAGCAAAGAGGTAACACAATATAAATTGTGTTACCTCTTCGTTATACAAAAAAAACAGCCCCGCTATAATAGCGGGGCTTAAACTTTCTGCACTTAAAAGAAACTCATTTGACCCATCCGGTATAGGCAAAAACCGGACGATCCTGCTCATCCCACTCCAGCTTCATCAGCATGGCATGGCGGTTGGGATCATACAGAGGACCCCCCTGGATCTCGGCGTAGGTCCTGGCATGAAATACGCAGATATCATTGCCTGCCTCATCTTTCGTAAAGCTGTTGTGCCCGGGGCCGTAGATCCCTTTCTCCGCATCCGTCTTCAGCACCGGATACCTCTCCTTGGCCCAGGATCTGGGATCCAAAAGATCCGCCTCCTCCTCAGCAGACAGCATCCCCATGCAGTAACAGGCGCCCGTGCCGGAGGCCGAATAGGTCAGATAGATATGCCCATTCCTTTTCACTATCGCCGGGCCCTCATTCACCCAGAAATCCACCCGCTCCCAGTCATAATCCGGCGTTGTCAGAAGCACCTGTACCGTCTCCAGCCTGTCGGCATCTGCCATGCGGGCAATATACAGGTTGGAGATCTGCTTGCCGACCCCCACCTTTTCCGCCCAGACATAATACCAGCTGCCCCGGTTCTCAAACACGGTGGCGTCCAGAGAGAACGCCTCAAAGGAAAACTCATCCTCCGGTGCCCGCTTCATTTTGCCTTTCTCGATCCAGGGATCCCGCATGGGATTCTCCCCCGTGCATTCCAGCACATAGGGGCGGATCTTCCATCCATCCTCTTTTTCTCCGGCAGCAAAGTAAATTACCCATTTTCCAAACAGATAATGGATTTCCGGCGCCCAGATATGCTTACTCATGGGGCCCTCCGCATGCTTCGTCCAGACCGTGATCTCCTCCGCATCTTTCAGTCCCTGCAGGGAGTCTGCATGTCTCAGGATGATCCTGTCATAGGCGGGAACCGATGCGGTAAAATAGTAGCTGCCATCCGGCGCCTTTCCCACAAAGGGGTCCGCCCGCTGGAGGATAAACGCTTCGTTGTATTCCGTTATTCTGCCATTCATTTCTCGTTCCATCGCAACTTTCTCACTTTCACTTACCTTTCCCTGTTTGCCGCCGGATCAGATATCCAGCGCCAGATGCAGTACGGAGCAGGCAGGGATCGTAAATACTATCTTATCGCCATTCACCTTCACCCGGTCAAAGCTTTCCGGATGTACCAGATCCGGCTTCTCAAACGTATTGTGGGCGTGCATCTCATTCGTCAGAATCCTGCCCTCCGCTGCCCGGATCTCTGTCCCGGCAAATACCGCCTCGATCTCATAATCCTTCTCCACGGACAGATTATTCAGCGTTACATGGATCCGACCGTCCCTGCCTAAGGATACGGACTCCTGCAGATTGGGCACCTTCCACGCATCGGTTCCGATCTCCTCTGTCTCTATAGAACTGTCTAACAGCTCCGCATCCTGATGCTCCTTATACAGATCAAATACATGATAGGTGGGCGTCTTGATCATCCGCTCCCCGTCCGTCAGAATCACGGCCTGGAGCACATTCACGATCTGGGCCAGGTTGGCCATCTTCACACGGTCGCAGTGCTTGTTGAAAATATTCAGATTGATACCGGCCACCAGCGCATCCCGCATGGTGTTCTGCTGATACAGGAAGCCGGGATTGGTACCGGGTTCGCAGGTATACCAGGTGCCCCACTCGTCCACGATCATGCCGATCTTTTTCTCCGGGTCATACTGATCCATGATGGCTCCGTGCCTGCGGATCAGCTCCTCCATGAACAGCGTCTTATTCAGGGTCTTGTACCATACCTCTTCATCAAAGTCCAGAGCGCTGCCCTTGATCTCCCAGCCCTCGGGATGGGTATAATAGTGCAGGGAAAGCCCGTTCATGAAGCCATGAAACTGCTCCGCATGGTCATGGGTGGTCTTCAATACCCCCTCCGTCCAGTGGTAGTCGTCCACATTGGGGCCGCAGCAGATCTTGAAGATCTCCTGGCCCTGTTTATAATTCCGCACATAGGTCTGGTAACGGCGGTACAGATTGCCGTAATACTCCGGCGTCATATTGCCGCCGCAGCCCCAGTTCTCGTTGCCCACGCCGAAATAATCCACTTTCCAGCTCTCGGGGTGACCGTTCCGGGCCCGCAGATCCGCCATGGGGGATACGCCGTCAAAGGTCATATACTCCACCCATTCGCTCATTTCCCGAACCGTGCCGCTGCCCACATTCCCATTCACATAGGTCTTGCAGCCCAGCTGACGGCACAGCTCCATAAATTCATGGGTACCGAAGCTGTTGTCCTCCACCACGCCGCCCCAGTGGGTATTAATCATCTTTTTACGGTTTTCCCTGGGACCGATGCCGTCCATCCAGTGGTATTCATCGGCGAAGCAGCCGCCGGGCCAGCGCAGCACCGGCACCCGACTCTCTTTCAGCGCTTCCACCACGTCATTGCGCATGCCGTTGGTGTTGGGAATCTCCGAATTCTCCCCCACATAGATTCCTTCATAGATACATCTGCCCAGATGCTCGGAAAAATGTCCCTGCACCTCCGGGTTGATATGCCCCTTGGGGCACTTGGGATTGACATACAATCTCGCCATTTTTTCTTCTCCTCCATTAATTCCTGTTCTTACTTCCTGTATTTTTTTACGGTTTTCACGATATACCAGATATCCATCAGCACCGAGCAGACCGCCGCTATAATCAGCATTCTTTCTATCGTAAGGGGCAGATATGCCACAGCTCCACAGCAGATAATCAGAAGCATGAGCATCACATAGCCAAAGCAGCCCACCGTTGCAAAAAGAAAAAAGATAACTTCCTTTACCAGATCCAGTACATCGATTCTGCCCCTTTTCTCCGACCCTGTTCTCTTACTCATGGACATTCTCCTCCTTCACTGCAGTCCTTACCGACTTTTGCTGCCCCAGACCGTCACCTGGCTGTTCTCTCCCAGCCCTGTAAATATCATGGTTTCCAGCTTCGTATTTTCAATCTTCATGGGCAGCGTGACCCCGCTGTAGGTATCCCCGTTGAACCGCAGCGTAATATAAGGAGTACCGGGCTCCAGCTCCCAGCTTCCCTCGTAGGCTCCCGTGATGCTGCCGTCCTCGTTCAGACTGATCACCTCCGGCTTATTTGTGACCAGGTTGGCATAATCAATATCCAGAGTATGCAGGATCACCTCATACTCCCCGGCAACCTGGGAAAGGTCGCAGCCCTGGGGATCCAGGCTCTCACCGCTGGTCTGATAGGGCGCCGCCACCAGCCAGCCCTCCTTGTTCAGGAACAGCTGGTGTACCTTGACATAATGCCCCTCCGTGCCGTCCGTTGTCCTGGTGTGGAAGACCATATAGGCTCTGCCGTCCTCGTCCACAAAAGCCGAATTGTGGCCCTGAGCCACCTGGCCGTTATTGAACGTGCGCCATTTATAGCCGCCGAACAGCCTCACGCCCACAGAGGTATTATAGTTAAACACATAGCTGTCAAA
>JAGANP010000280.1 GCA_017624175.1 Lachnospiraceae bacterium
ATTTTCCCCCTCTTTGATCAATGCCAGTAAAATATGCTCCGTGCCGGTGCGTGTCTGCCCGAAGCGCTCTGCCTGCCGGTGGGCCTCCTCCAGAATCTTCTCCGCTCTGGGGGAGAAGCCCTCCCGCTCCATCACTGCAGTGCCTTTTTCAAAAGCGATCAGATCCCGGATCATTTCCATCATCTGTTCCAGAGATACGTTGTTATCGGTCAGCACTCTGGCTGCCACGCCGGTGCCCTCCTTTAACAGGCCCACTAATATGTGTTCCGTCCCCACATAGCCCTGTTTCAGGGAACGGGCGCATCTCTCTGCCAATTTCAGCGCAGTCTCTGCCTTTTCCGTAAACTGTGGCTGCATTATTCCAGTCCTCCATACTCCTCATAGATTTCATCAATTAATTCATGCATCTCTTCCCTGGTAATATTCTTACAGCTTCCTTTAGCCAATATTACCCGAAGTTCTTTTTTTAATTCTGCAATCGTCTGCAGCTTATCCACATCAATCGCAATGACCGCTCCTCTGCGCCGGTCCACTTTCACAAAGCCCTCCTGCTTCAGCACCGTATAGGCCTTGTTCACCGTATGCATATTGATGCCTACCATATCTGCCAGCTGCCGGACGCTGGGCAGGGAATCTCCCTCCTGATACTGTGAAGTAGCTATCCCCATGATGATCTGATTCCGCAGCTGCAAATACAACGCTTCATCACTGTTAAAATCGATCTCTATCACCATATACTGCCTGCCTCCTTCTTTCGTTGTTATACTTATCTTATCACAAATGACGCATATTGCAAGAAGCAGAAATAAATTTATAGAAATTTAAGAGGAACCCGTTAGGGTTCCTCAAGACCCCTTTAGGGGTTCCTCATGGACCCTGTTAGGGTTCCTCCGTATCCTTAGTTGTCTTCCTCTCCGTCCCAGTTCAGGAACTCAAACTCGAACTCATCATCGTCCGCCATAAAGTTCTTGGGCTGCTGTGCGGGCTTCGCCGTGGACTGCGCTGCAGGCTGGGCCGGTCTGGCTGCCGTCTGCGCAGGCTTGGCTGCGGACTGAGCCGGACGGGCTGTCTGACTTCCCGCAGGCTTCTGGGTACTGCCTGCGGGCTTTGCCTGGCCGCTGCCTGCGGGTCTGGTCTGACCACTGCCTGCAGGCCTTGCCTGACCGTTTCCTGCGGGTCTGGTCTGGCCGCTGCCGGCGGGCCTTGCCTGGCCGTTTCCCGCAGGTCTGGTCTGACCGCCCGCCGTTCTGGTCTGCTGGCTGCCTGTCTGCTTCGTCTGACTGCCTGCAGCGGGCTTGGTGCCTGCCCCTACCGTGGGCATGGTGGCTCTGGCTGCCGACCGCTGTCCCTGTCTCTTACGGATCGTTTCTTTCTCCACTTCCTCAAAATAAGCGGCATCCATCATATCCCGGATCTTAAAGAACAACAGGGTTGCTCCCAGGGCCAGCAGGATCACTACCACAACCAATATAATCATAATGGTTCTCATGGATTTCAGCTTTGCCTGGCTCTCTTCATACAGATTCTGATAGTTCTCCGCCGTATCAAAGATCTCCTCAATAGAATACTTCTGATTGGTGGTATAATCCAGCAGATACCAGCCGTCTTCCTCCAGAGAGGTCTCAAAATCCTTATGTTCCGGTTCCGCAGCCGGTTCCTCGGTCTGTGCCGGATCCTCGGTAGCAGGATCCGTCGTCTCTTCGGGAACCTGATCCGCTGATACGATCTCCCCCTCTAAAGACACAAAATCCTCCCGCACAAAGCCGGTCACCTGTCCGCTGGTATCGCTATAGCTGATCTGGTACCAGGTCTTGCCCTCGCTGTCGGAGGCCGTACCGGTAACGGTCAGCACCACATCTCTCTGTACCGTGGTGACAATACTGCCGGAGGTGGATGCGTCGGAACGAACCCTTACCTGTTCTCCCGTCACCTTGGCGCTGATCGGCTGGACCGCCTGTACACCGGAAGCCGGTGTGGTGGAATCGGCTGTCGGTGTAGTGGTTGTACCGGTTCCGTTCACCTTTTCCATCAGATCGGAACGGACATAACCGGTTCGGTTCCCCTCGAAAGTCACCTGATACCAGACCTTACCGTCCGCACCGGTCACTTCGCCGGTGATCGTCAGGACATCCCCCTGCATGGCTCCGGAAAGCATCTCGCTGTTCGTATCTGCACTCTCACGGATTTTCACGGAGCTGGCTGTCACCTTGCCCTCTTCCGCATGACTGACCAGTGTGGTCAGCCCCACTGCCAGGATCATGATTACCACGGTTAAAACAGCCATCACCATGGTCCTTAACTGTAATCGTGTTTCCCTTGTCTCTCTCATTTGCAACCCCTTCCTATCCTTTATCTGTCACGGGTAAATCGCTTTGCTCCCTCTTGTCCTGCAGTTTCGCCCATACCCCGGCCCTGCATTCCCTCGGTCATGCTCCTGTGTCTGAGTTCCTCCACACGCTTCTGATGCTTTACCTCGCACTGGGGGCAGAAGCTTCCGCTCCGTATCGGTATGCCGCAGGACTGACAGGTCAGAAAAGCACGGGAATCCGCTGTCACTTCCAATCTGTCCTCCCGCAGCAGCTGCCGTATCGTCTTGCGGGATACCCCTGTGGCATTCTCCGTCTCCACCACTGTGGCGCCGGGATGCTGCTCCACATACAGCCTTACTTTTCCATAATCGTCATAAGCCACTTCATCACACCGTTCACAGTGATATTCTCCAACGCCTTTAAAAATCATGGCTCCGCCGCATTTTTCACAGGTGTGCGGAATATGGTATTTATCCAAACCTAAACCATCCATGGTCCGTCCCCCTATTTTCCGTGCGCTTTGCACAATTCCTTACGCCTCGTCTATGGCCTTGCCAATATCATGGCGCATATACTTATTCTCAAAAGTAACCCACTCCGTAGCCTCATAGGCTTTCGCTCTGGCTTCTTTCAGGGTAGCGCCCTTGGCTGTCACCCCCAGCACTCGTCCGCCGTTGGTTACGACTCTGCCCTGTTCATCAAATTTGCTTCCTGCATGGAAACAGTAATAGTCCTCTTTACCCTCGAAGTTCTCCAGACCCTTGATCTCAAAGCCCTTCTGGTAGGATACGGGATAGCCGTCTGACGCCAGCACCACGCATACCGCCGCATTATCCTCAAATTCCAGGTCAATGCGATCCAGCGTGCCGTCAATACAGGCGTCCACCACATCCATAATATCGTTTTTCATCCGGCACAATACCACCTGGGCCTCCGGATCCCCGAAACGGGCATTGTATTCCAGCACCTTGGGTCCCTCCGGGGTCAGCATCAGGCCAAAGAAAATAACCCCTTTGAACGGTCTGCCCTCCG
The DNA here is from genome assembly GCA_017624175.1 of Lachnospiraceae bacterium. Lineage (GTDB taxonomy): Bacteria > Bacillota > Clostridia > Lachnospirales > Lachnospiraceae > Acetatifactor. The sequence goes on from JAGANP010000280.1 coordinate 3,342, forward strand.
CCGCCATGGCGTCCACTGTGGGCTGGTAGATATATTTCTTACAAAATTCATCCACCTCTGCCGTATAGAAAGGACTGGGGGAGAAATTCCCCATACCGCCGGTATTCAGTCCCTGATCCCCGTCCTTGGCTCTCTTGTGATCCTGGGCGGAGGTCATGGGCTTGATGGTCTTTCCGTCCACAAAGGACAGCACGGACACCTCCCGGCCGGTCATAAACTCCTCCACGACCATGCGGTTGCCGGCGCTGCCGAAATGCTTATCCTCCATGATCTCTTTCACCCCGACCCGGGCCTCCTCCAGCGTATTGCAGATCAGCACGCCCTTGCCCAGCGCCAGCCCATCCGCTTTCAGCACAATGGGCATCCTGGCAGTCTCCAGATACCGGAGCGCCTCCTGGGGATCCTCAAAGGTCTCATAGGCAGCAGTGGGAATATGATATTTTTTCATCAGATCCTTGGAAAAGGCCTTGCTGCCCTCCAGGATCGCTGCCTTCTGATCCGGCCCAAAGGTTCTGAAGCCTGCTGCCTGCAGAGCGTCCACCAGTCCGCCGACCAGGGGATCATCCGGCGCCACAAATACCAGATCCACAGCCTTTTCCCGGGCATAGGCAATGATCTTATCAAACTCCATCACGCCGATGGAGGGCTCGCACTCTGCGATCTGGGCAATGCCCGCATTGCCGGGTACGCAGTAGAGCTTCTCCACCCGCTTACTCTTTTTCATACTGACTGCGATAGCGTGCTCTCTGCCACCGCCGCCTACAATCAATACCTTCATCTCACTCTGTCCTTTCCGTTTACCGTCTTCAGCGTCTATATACCTGATTGTCCCGGATCTCCAGCCTGCCATTGGCGATATCGTCAATGGCCTGGGGAAGCAGGATCCATTCCGCCTGTTCCATCACCCGCCGCTGCAAAAGCTCCGGAGTATCCCCCTGTTCGACCAGCACCGGCTTCTGGGCAATGATGGGGCCCTCGTCCATGCCCTCATTGACAAAATGCACCGTGGCGCCGGTCACCTTTACGCCCCGCTCCAAAGCCTTCTCATGCACCGTCAGGCCATAGTAGCCCACACCGCAGAAAGAGGGGATCAGGGAAGGATGAATATTCACGATCCGGTTGCTGAACACCTGCACCATCCGGGGAGGAATCCGCACCAGAAAGCCTGCCAGCACCACAATGTCCGGCGCCAGCTCAATCATTTTGTCCGTAAAAGCCTGATTAAAGGTCTCCCTGTCGGGATAGCTCTTCGGCGACATACAGATCCCGCAGATCCCGTGATTTCTTGCCCGCTCCAGAGCCTTAGCTCCCGGATTATTGCTGATCACCGCCAGAATCTCCGTGTTGGTGATCCGTCCTGCATCAATCGCATCCAGGATGGCCTGCAGATTGGTGCCGCCCCCGGATACGCATACCACTATCTTTAACATAAGGTTACTCCCTTTTCTCCTGCCTCACAGGTTCCGGCGATCCAGGCTTTCTCACCGGCGGCCTCGATGGCCTCCACTGTCTTCTGCGCATCTGCCGGGTCCACAGCCAGCAGCATGCCGATACCCATATTGTAGGTATTGTACATCATCTGCTCTGCTATATCGCCTTTCTTCTGCAGGAGCTTGAAAATAGCAGGCACCTCATAGCTGCCAAGCTCCACATGGGCATTGATGCCCTCGGGCAGCATCCGGGGAATATTCTCATAGAAGCCGCCGCCGGTGATGTGGCTGCAGCCCTTTACGGTCACTCCGGTATCCTTTAC
>JAGANP010000281.1 GCA_017624175.1 Lachnospiraceae bacterium
CCAACGCCAATATCCTGGCTCAGGCAGGTCAGGCTATGCTGGCACAGTCCAATCAGGCTAACCAGGGCGTACTTTCCTTACTGCAGTAATAGTAAGAGCATTGCAAGTAACTACCAAAAGAGAGCTGACATATGTCAGCTCTCTTTTCTTGAAATCTGAATCATAGCAGCACGCTAACGGGTAAATGTCCCAAACTTATTTTCCCGAAAGATCGCCGAACAGTACAGGGATCCGGCAGTCATAGGTATGGTGAGAGAGAATCTTCTCATAGCCGTTTCGGCAGATTTCCAGTCTTTCTTTTTCGTGTGATAAGTAATATTCAATTTTGCTCAGCAGATCTTCGGTATTTGTATAGTATACATAATCTTCATCCGGGATAAAGCAGTCCAGAAAGTCATCCTGGTAGTTGGTCAGAAGAAATCCCCGGCTGCCCATGATATCAAAGGCCCGCAAGGGGATACCGCTTTTTATGCTGCGGAGAGTGATATTCAGGTTGATTTTACTGTGAAAGAAAATATAGGGAGCTTCCTGGTAGTAATCGGCCGGCCCGTGATTCGTGCAGCCCGGGCAGGTAAATGTCTTGTCATTGGTATAGAGCTGCAGAGCATACTGACGGGAAATTTTTTGTATGAGTTCCGTCCGTTCCATGGCAGTTACCTGGCGGAGCAGAAAATAATTGCTGTAGAGATACCTTTCTGTCTCCACGCCATCCTGATGCGGAGGGCAGGGACAGGCTTTGCGCAGCTCGGAAAGAACATCCTCATTCAATAATTCCTCTATCAGGGAAGCCCCATAGATCTGTTTTTGTGCCTGCATAATGCCGTCCAGGTATCCTCTGGTAAAGTCGGGAAGATTTCGGATACGATGATGCAACTGATGTTTGGGTTCCGTATAGAGTGAGCCGACAAAGGAAATGTCCGCCCGGTATTTTTGCACAGCATTCGGGGATGCAGCATCCGATGGCAAACGGCCGGGAGCAGCAGCCAACGGCAGATAATCAACCGTAGGGATACCGTTATTTTTAAAAAACAGGTATTCCTGTTTGTCAAATAAAAATACACGGTTGCAGGGATTGGCAAGAGTATAGGAATATAAAGCAACCAGAGGGCTGTCATATACCCATGATACATAAGTCGTCTCCAGCATATTGCATACCTTGGAGATAATGGGAAAGTAATTAAAGGAAAATACATATTGCGGGGAAAAGGAACGAATGGCATTGGTGAAATCGATCTCAAAGGCAGCATCAGTCCGGTCCGTTCTGGGGGAAAAGGGATAAAGGGACAGAGTGGCTCCGGCCCTGTGCAGGGCCGATTTCATATCCTGTCCGCCGTAACAGTTCCAGTCCACATATAAAATCTTTGTATGCAGCAAATCGCAGGATGGTTTCACGATCCTCTTCCTCCTTGGATGTATTAAATAAAGGGATTCTCTCCTCGGATGATTCGACTGGCTATAGTTTCCGACATGGCCGCAGTCTGTTTCTTATAAAAAGGATAGTCATGAGCTGCAGTGCCCCGGACGGGAACCATATAGTTACCGTACATCTCCGTAAGCGCTGCGTCATAGTCTGCAGGAACGGGCAGCATCAGATTCTCAAAAGGCAGATACTGACAGGAAGTATACCATTCCCGCCGCAGGTGCGGGCGGCTGGCACATGCGATAAAGCGGACATAGGGGCTATCGGTGGAATTATATAATTGACTTATGACATCGATGGCACGCAAAAGCTGATTCGGGATATTTCCCTGGGGATCAAACCGCATACCGCAAAGCTTTTCCAGCTCTGGGAGGAGCTCGATGACTTCTCCCAAATGATCCTTGCAATTCTCCACGGTACCTATCAGTATGGAGACCAACTGGTGCTGTACGTTGTCTTCATTCGTATTCTGAGGAATGCTGTCTAAGGGAAAGATGTCAATGCCGACCATATAAGGACAGCCGTGAAACTCCCGCAGCCGCTCAGGTGTATAGGAAATGCTGCCGGCATTAAGAATGCGGGAGAAAGCCAGAGTATAATCCGGCTGTGTGTACATATTGTTGATGTGGTATTCTCCCTGAAGCTCCTGCGGGGCGATCCTCAGAAACCGCTGGTAATCTGCACGGGGCATACAGATATCCATATCGTCATCCCAGGGGATGAAGCCATTGTGACGGACTGCGCCCAGCAGTGTCCCCCAATCGGCAAAATAGCGGATATTATGTTTTTCACAGATCTGCTGGACGACACACATCACCTCCAGCTGTGCAGCCCAGGCACACTTCATCATGGGTTCAATATAGAAACCGTCTCTGGTCTCTCCCAGAAAGTAAGAATCCTCAAACGACAGCATAAATCAATTTCTCCTTTCACGTGTTTTTGCGGTAATCCTGCAGACATTCCGCCAGAATCCGTTCCTGCTTTTTCCAGAAAGGGTACTCATGAGACTGGGTGCCCCGAACCGGCGTCATATAATCCCCATAGGTTTGCCGAAGAATCGCATCATAGCCGGCAGGCGCCATTATGGTAATGGTTTCAAAAGGCAGGGGAAGCCGGTCATTGTACCACGCCGCCTTAAGCCGCAGGCCGTGTTCTCTCTTGGCGTGTATGGCATAATGAGACACCTCATCGGCTCCGGAATTATTGTAAGTCTGGGACACCTGGTCCGCCAGCTGCATCAGCTGCCCCTTGATGGGATGGGAGCGATCGAAAGTGATCCCGCACAGGTCCTCGATCTCAGGCAGCAGTTCTATAGCCTGGGACGGGTATTCCTCATATATCTGGGCTGTATGTACCAGGATTTTGAGCAGGCTGCAGATTGCCTGATCCTCCTGTGGGGTGGGCGCCAGTGTATCCAGTGGAAAAAGATCCAGACCGACAGAGAAAGGGCAGCCGTGAAAGCGCCGCAGGTGCTCCGGAGAATAATCAATCTTATCGCCGTTTGTTATTCGTGCATGGAGCTGCTGATGAAACGGATTGGTGTAAACATTATGTATATGCCAGCCAGCAGGGAGCTCCGCTGGTGCGATTGCCCGGAAACGTTCATAATCTGACCGCAGCATGGAGATATCTATGTCATCATCCCAGGGGATGAAGCCCCGGTGACGTACTGCCCCGAGCAGTGTTCCGTATTCTGCAAAATAGCGGATATTGTGTTTCTCGCAGATGCGGGCGACGGTCTCCAGTACTTCGATTTCTGCAGCCCAGGTACATTTCATCATGGGTTCAACATAAAAATCTTCACGGATTTCTCCCTGAAAATAGCTTTCAGAAAAGATTGCCATATGTTTTCCTCCCCTCTATTCCCGTATTCTTACAGAAAATTTAATTGTATTATATCATTTTCTGCGGCATATGAATAGCAGAATTTCCGTTTTTATTGTGGTACTTTGAAAAAGAGTGTATAATAAACATAATTCATGGCAAGTACGGAGGAGGACAGAGGATGCAGGCAATTATTTTAGCAGCAGGGATGGGGAAAAGATTAAAGAAGCTTACAGCGGATCATACGAAGTGTATGGTAAGGGTAAATGGCGTCACACTGATTGAGCGGATGCTGAAGCAGCTGGACGCACTGCATTTGTCCCGAATCATTATTGTTGAGGGGTATATGGGCGAAAAACTGATAGAATATATTGAGACACTGCAGGTGAATACTCCTGTAAGCTTCATCCATAATCCGGTCTATGACAAGACCAATAATATCTATTCTCTCTTTCTGGCAAGAGAATATCTGGTTAAAGAGGATACGATTCTGCTGGAGTCCGATCTGATCTTTGAGGATGAGGTGCTTCGCACGCTGACAGAGGATCCGAGAGAGACACTGGCTCTTGTGGATAAATATGAGAGCTGGATGGATGGAACCTGCGTAAAGCTTGGGGAGGATGATACCATAGAAGCTTTTATTCCCGGGAAAAAATTTGTGTTTCAGGAGATTCCACAGTATTACAAGACGGTAAATATTTATAAATTCAGCAGGCACTTTTCCGAGACGTATTATGTACCCTTTTTGGAGGCATACAGCAAGGCGCTGGGAAACAACGAGTATTATGAACAGGTGCTCCGTGTGATTACCATGCTGGATGCTCCGGAGATCCGGGCGAAGAGACTGGAGGGGCAGATATGGTATGAAATTGACGATATACAGGATCTGGATATAGCGGCTTCCATGTTTGCTGCGGATGATGAAGAGAGGCTGAGCAGCATGCAGGCCAGATATGGCGGGTATTGGAGATATCCCAAGCTTCTGGATTTCTGTTATCTGGTAAATCCCTATTTCCCGCCGCAGAAGCTGATGGACGAGATGAAAGCCAATTTTGAGACATTACTGACCCGGTACCCATCAGGGATGCGGGTAAACAGTCTGCTGGCTGCCAAGAATTTTGAAGTGGATCAGAAATATATTCTGGTAGGTAACGGTGCTGCCGAATTGATCAAGGAACTTATGGAGCGGGTGACGGGAAAGGCAGGTTTTGTACGCCCGGCCTTTGAGGAATATTTGAATCGTTACAGCCGGGAAAACAGCGTGGTATATGTGCCGGATAATGCAGACCTGGCATATACGGCGGAGGATCTGACAGGTTATTTTGCCGATAAAGACATAGGGACTCTGGTATTGGTCAACCCGGACAATCCCAGCGGTAATTATATTTGTAAGCAGGAGCTCCTGGGGCTGATCGCCTGGTGCGGGGAGAAAGGAATCCGCATTATTGTGGACGAGTCTTTTGCGGACTTTGCAGAGGAAGAGGGGAACACCCTGATTACGGAGAGCCTGATCTGCCGTTACCCGAATCTGATCGTGATTAAGAGTATATCGAAATCCTACGGGGTTCCCGGAGTACGGTTGGGTATCATGGTATCCGGTGATACGGAATTGATTGCGGAAATGAAAAAGAGGGTTGCAATCTGGAATATTAATTCTTTCGGGGAGTTCTATCTGCAGATTGCAGAGAAATACAAGGCCGACTATGCAGATTTGCTCAGAGAGATCAGGACAGTGCGCAGGGAGTTTGCCGAGGGTCTGACGCAGATCAGTGGACTGCGCACCATACCCTCTCAGGCAAATTACATAATGGTGGAACTTACAGGCGAGATGCGGGCGGGAGAACTTACCAGAAGACTACTGGCGGAATACCATATACTGATCAAAGACCTGTCGTCTAAGATCCGGTCAGGAGGAGGGCAGTATGTACGCCTGGCAGTAAGGAATCAGGAAGATAACCAAAAGCTGCTGGAAGCCCTGAAGAAAATATACCGGTAATCTGCAGCAGGAGGTGAATAAAAATGAGGATTACAGTGATCGGCGGAGGAAACATCGGTACCCTGATGGCGGCAGAACTGGCATACAGAGGGAATGAAGTAACTGTGTATACATCAAATCCTCAGATATGGAGTAGGAGAATAGAGGTTTATGATGCATCGAATCGACTGCTTATGTGCGGGGATCTGACAAAGATTACGGGGGATCTGGCGGATGCCGTTGCAGAGGCGGAAATGATATGGATTACAGTGCCTGCCCAGATGTTTGCGGAATTTGCTCCTAAAATATGTCCGCTGATACGGAAAGGGCAGTATGTGGGAGTGGTTCCGGGCAGCGGCGGTGCAGAGTTCGCATTTCGGGAGGTGACCGAAAGAGGAGGCATTCTGCTGGGACTCCAGCGGGTACACAGTATTGCCCGGGTGAAAGAACGGGGCAGCTCGGTGTATATGCTGGGAAGAAAAGCGGAATTGAAGCTTGGCGCAATTCCGGCAGCTGCCAGCGGCGCTGCTGCAGGTATCCTGGAGAGGCTGTTCGATATTCCCTGCAGCCCGCTGCCCAACTATTTGTCGGTTACGCTCACACCGTCCAATCCGATTCTGCACACCACCAGACTATATACGATGTTTAAGAATTACCGGGCGGGTATGGTGTATGAACGCAATTTTCTGTTTTATGAGGAATGGGATGACGCAGCATCCGAAATGCTGATTGCCTGCGACGGGGAGCTGCAGAGCTTGTGCAGGGCCATACCGATGGATCTGACTGCTGTGGAGTCCCTGTGCGATTATTACGAAAGCAGAACGGTAGGTGCGATGACACAGAAGATTCGCAGCATAAAGGCATTCAGGGGGATTACTTCTCCGATGAAGCAGGTGGACTGCGGATGGGTGCCTGATTTTGACTCCCGATATTTTACGGCGGACTTTCCATACGGCCTGAAGATCATTAAGGATTTCGCAGAAGTATATGGGATAAAAACCCCAAATATGGATAAAGTGTGGGATTGGTATACAGGGTGTACAGGCAGCGCCGACTGCTTCAGATTAGAGGCAGATAAATCAGCGATTGAGGAGATATATGCGGCCCCATCTGTATAAAATTCTTGCTAAGTCTATGCTCTATGTGTAAAATAGAAAGACAGGGAAAGCTTATGAGGTGGAGATAATGCAATGGAAAAAATTTTTGGAGATTCTAATCAGTTAATGCCGGATGCCATTACAGTGATCACGAGAGAGCTTGGCGTAAGCAGGGAAGAGGTAACGGATATTACGGCTCTGAAAAGGGGTATGACGAACCGGTCATTCCGTTTTTCCTGCCGGGGAAAGAAGTACATCATTCGAGTCCCCGGAGAGGGTACCGGAAAATTGATAAACCGTGCGCAGGAAGCTGCGGTTTATCACACGATAGCAGAAAAGAATATCGGTGATGATATTGTCTATATTGATCCTCGGGAAGGATACAAGATCACTTTGTTTCTGGAAAGGGCAAGGGTATGTAATCCGAACAATGCAGACGATGTGGAAAAGTGTATGAAACGGCTGCGGGAATTTCATGAACTGGGACTGAAAGTAGATCATGAATTCAATATTTTCAGACAGATCGACTTTTACGAATCACTTTGGAACGGTGCTCCCTCCGCATATAAGGATTATGAAGAGGTCAAAGAACGGGTTTTCTCTCTGCAGCCCTATATTAATGCCCATATCGACAGGAAAGTGCTCGCTCATATTGATGCAGTTCCGGACAATTTCCTGTTTGTGGGGAATGAAGCAGGAGAAGAGGAGATACGGCTGATCGACTGGGAATATGCGGGGATGCAGGATCCTCATGTGGATATTGCCATGTTCTGTATTTATGCGCTTTATGACAGAGAGCAGGTGGACCGTCTGATAGAGGCCTATTTTCCGGAGGGCTGTCCGGCTGAGATACATACGAAGATTTATTGCTATATTGCTGCATGCGGACTTCTTTGGAGCAACTGGTGTGAGTATAAGAGGAAGCTGGGCATTGAGTTCGGCGAATATGCTCTGCGGCAGTACGACTATGCCAGGGAATACTGCAGACTGGCGCAGGAAGAACAGAAAGAACAAGAGGGAGCGGATCATGTATAGAGTCCGAAGGGCTATCATTATGGCGGCGGGCATCGGAAAAAGGATGCAGCCTGTTACACTGGAAACACCCAAACCGCTGGTAAAAGTCAATGGAGTCCGCATGATTGACACAGTTATCCGGGGACTTCATGAGAACGGGATTACGGAAATCTATGTGGTCGCAGGGCATTTGATAGATCAATTCCGTGACCTGGAAAGGGAGTATGGTGGGTTGGAACTGGTTGAAAATCCATATTATGCCACCAGCAACAATATCTCCTCCCTGTATGTTGTCAGGGATCGAATCGGGGAATCCATGATCCTGGATGGGGATCAGATCATCTATAACCCTGCCGTTCTGGGAACGGCTTTTACCCGTTCAGGGTACAATGCCGTATGGACGGAGCAGACTACGGAGGAATGGCTGATGACTGTAGAGCAGGGAATTGTAACTCACTGCAGCCGGAACGGCGGCAGCCATGGCTGGCAGCTGTTCAGTGTCTCAAGATGGACGGCGGAGGATGGGAATAAGCTGAAACGCCATCTAGAGATCGAATTTGAGGAGAAAGCGAACCGTCAGATATACTGGGATGATGTGGCAATGTTCTGCTATCCCGGGGAATATCAGCTGGGGGTGTATCCCATGCAGTATGGAGACATAGTAGAGATTGATAATCTCCGTGAACTGGCAGACCTCGATGGCAGTTACCGTGAGTATTTGTAAGGAGAAAGGGCTTATGAGCAGGAAAATTGACTGGTTTATCACACTGCTTCCGTTGGGAATCATCGTTGCACTCTGCGTCCTATTCTGCCTTATGCCGGAACAGTCCGGCGCTGTTCTGGACCAGATTCGGTTTTGGACCGGAGATACTTTCGGGGTATACTACCTGGCTATTGGACTGGGATTTTTCATTTTATCGCTGTATTTAGCAGGGTCCAGGTATGGGAATATCGTGTTGGGTGAACCGAATGATAAGCCCAGATATTCTTTTGTTTCGTGGGGAACCATGATGTTTACCTGCGGTCTTGCAGCGGATATTTTATTTTATGCTTTCTCGGAGTGGGTACTGTATGCGTCGGATCCGCATCTCGCAGAGATGGGCAGCATTCAGGACTGGGCAGGGGTTTATCCGCTGTTTCATTGGAGCTTTATTCCCTGGAGCTTTTATCTGGTGCTGGCCGTGGCTTTTGGTTTTATGCTTCATGTTCGCAGGCGAAAACGCCAGAAATACTCAGAGGCCTGCCGTCCCCTGCTGGGGAAGCACACGGACGGGTGGGGCGGAAGGATCATTGATCTGCTGGCAGTATTTGCGCTCCTGGCAGGTACTGCGACGACTTTCAGTGTGGCAACGCCCCTGATGGCGGAGATTATCGGGGAACTTTTACATACAGAAATCAGTCGGGTTGCTATTAATATCCTGATTCTTCTGATTACCTGTGCCTTTTATACCTATGCACTTCTTCACGGCTTTAAGGGAATCAGCGTATTGGCCAAGGTCTGCAGTTATCTGTTTTTCGGTCTGATTGCCTATGTGCTGCTGTTTGGCGGTGAAGCCGGGTATATTATCGAAACCGGCTTTTCTTCCCTGGGAAAGATGATTCAGAATTTTATTGATCTATCCACCTTCACCGATCCCCTCAGAACCTCCGGCTTTCCCCAGAACTGGACAATTTATTACTGGGCTTACTGGATGGTCTGGTGTGTTGCAGCACCGTTCTTTATTGGCAATATTTCCCGGGGCAGAACAGTCCGTCAGACGATTCTGGGAGGCTATATATTTGGGGTGGGGTCTACCATATCCGGTTTTATTGTGCTGGGCAACTACTCGATGGGACTGCAGATGAAGGGGGCCGCTGATTTTATTTCACAGTATGCGGAAAGCGGAGACTTGTACGGAATGATCGTGTCCATTCTTAAGACCATGCCGGGTGCATCGTTGATTATGGTTGTCGTTTTGGTTACTATGATTGGATTCTATGCCACATCCTTTGATGCGATTGCACTGACGGCATCCTGTTACAGTTATCATACATTAAAGGAAGGGGAGCAGCCCCACAAGATGATTCAGCTTATGTGGTGTATTCTGCTGATCCTGCTTCCGATTGCGCTTTTGTTTACAGAAAGTTCTCTGCGCAATTTGCAGAGTGTGAGTATTGTGGCGGCATTTCCGATTGGAGTGGTTATCGTGATGATTGCAGTAAGCTTTATGAAAGATGCCCGAAAGTATATGAATGAACGTGGAAAGCTGGTGGATTAGTATGAAGCAGTTTTTGGTGGAGCATGCTTCGCATCCTGCTGATCTGCAAAGGCTATATAGTATACTTTGTGAGATGGATATGCATATGATGCCGCCGCTTTCTCAGCGTCTGTGCATAGAGCAATATGCGAGAAAACTGACGGAAAAGGCAGAGATATATTATATAATTTATGAAGGGCAGGACTGCGGGCATTGTGCGGTCTATATGAATAATGGAAAAAAGGCCTATATTTCTTCTTTTGTTATACTAACGAAATTTCAAAGAATGGGCATGGCGCATTTTTTGCTCCGGAAAGTAATTTGTGAAGCAAAGACTCGGAATATGGATGAGATCGGACTTGAAGTTCATCGTGATAATATGATTGCATATAAGTTATACTGTCATGCAGGATTTCAGAGGGTTGGAGAACAAGGGGAACTGATAATAATGAAAAAGGATTTGAGGGAACCGGATTCTATGGATAAAATTTTCGTGACTCGTTCTTCGGTGCCTTCTTATGAGTTATTTATAGAAAAAATCAAGCCACTGTGGGAGACCAGACGATTGACCAATATGGGTATATATCATAAGGAATTGGAGCAGCAGCTGAAAGCATATCTGGGTGTGCCCGGTCTCTCTCTGATGGTAAACGGACATATGGCGCTGGAAATGGCAATCCAGGCAATGGGATTTTCGGAAGGCAGCGAGGTGATTACGACTCCCTTTACTTTCATTTCCACTACCCATGCAATCGTAAGGAACCGTCTGACTCCTGTCTTCTGTGATATTAAGCCGGATGATTATACGATAGATGAGGAAAAACTGGAAGAATTAATCACCGATAAAACGGTTGCTATTGTGCCCGTACATGTCTATGGAAACATCTGTAATGTGGAACGGATTGAGGAAATTGCCTATAAGCATGGCTTAAAGGTCATCTATGACGCATGCCATGCCTTTGGGGAAACCTATAAGGAAAAGGGAGTGGGCACTTTTGGAGACGCTTCCGTGTTCAGCTTTCATGCGACTAAGGTATTTAATACCATAGAGGGAGGCGCAGTGGCGTTTTCAGATGAAAAGCTGTATGAAAAACTGTACAATCTGAAAAACTTTGGGATCCGTGGGGAAGAGCTGGTTGCTGAAGTGGGAGCCAATGCTAAAATGAATGAATTTTCCGCCATTATGGGCTTGTGCAATTTGCCTGATGTGGAAAATAATATTGCGCTGCGAAAAGAAAGGGCAGAGGCTTACATAGATCTGTTGAAGAGGATACCGGGACTGACTTTGCCGGACTATAATGAGAAGAAAGAGGTAGTCCGCAATTACGGCTATTTTCCGATATTGGCCCCCAGCGGAGCAATAAGAGATAAAATATATAATGATCTGCGGCGGCAGAATGTATACGCAAGGAAATATTTCTATCCCCTGACTTCCCAGGCTGCCTGTTTTGGAGGGAAATATGATCAGTGTCCACTGCCGAATGCAAAGAGGATATCGGAAACGGTACTGGTTTTGCCGCTGTATCCGGAGCTGGAATATGAAAATATAGAGAAAATTACGGAAGAGATTAGGAAGAGTCTGGGGGATTCGAGAGAAACGAGGTGCAGTGATCTGTGAAAATCATAATAATTGCGGAAGAAAAAAGCGTTTTTGGAAAATATAAGGAAATATTTCAAAAGAAGATAGAGCAGTCCCTGAAATGCAAGGTGGAGTATTTGTTTCCTGCCGGAAAGAGTTCGGGAACTCTTATCAGCGACATAAATGCCAAAGCTCCTGATATTTTAATTTCAGTCGATTTGCTGGGGTTTGAACAGGGTACGCTTACCGGCAATATTTCCTATAACCTTCTGAATTGCAAGCAAATACATCTGATACTTCAGGATAAAACAGAAAACGAGAAGTATCTGAGCAAGGTATTGAGTATTGCCATGTTCTTTTACTGCGCAGGGGATGCCCATTTTCAATATCTTAGTCAAACCTATCCGCATCTGCCGTATCTGAAAAGATTGGAGCATTGGGACTCCGCCATTACTCCTCAGGGTGCAGAAGCGGATGCGCAGATACTCTGTTCTGTTTTGGAAGAAGTATGTAAAGAGTGCGGTTTATTCTATTAGCTCAGCCCTGCAGTTGTAAACATCTGCCTGATTCTATCGGGATAAGCAAAGTCCTGGCATACTCTGTGGTATCCGTTTTGAGCTATTTCCCTGCGGAGATCTTCGTGTTTTAAGTAGAAATCCGCTTTGGCAAAGGCATCTTCCATACTGTCATACATGATCAGATCTTTTTCATTTTCAAAATATTCTGCAAGCTCCGGCTGAAAATTGGAGAGCAATGCGCCTCCTGCACCCATGATATCCAAGCAGCGCAGCGGAATGCCGGACTGGATGCTTTTCAGAGTGGGACAGAGATTCAACCGGCTGTAGCGGAAGACTCCCGGCATCTCTGTATGATATTTTACCGGACCGCAGGATTTGACCGGAGTAGAAAAGGGATAGGGCTTAGTGGAGTAATAGTGGGTCTCATAGAGCTCTCCCATCTGTTCCAGCAGGAATGTTCTTTCCAGATGGGTAATCTGGGAGGCGATGGCAAAGGACAGGCCCCGGCGATTTAAGGAAACGGAAGTCTGCCCGATTTTCCGGAAAGAATCATTCAGACGCTTCAGCAGATCATCGGAAATCAGGTCGTCCAGAAAGTAATAGCCATATATTCTCAGCTGTGCCTGCAGGATCCCCTCAATATATCCTTTGGTATAATCGTCTGCACTGTAGAGCAGCGTATCCAGGGGAGAATCATATAAGTGTCCGACAAAAGAAATATCAGCCCGGTAGGCGGCAAGCTGCGCAGGGGAAAAAGATAACGAATCCAGACGTGCAGTATTTACCGCCAAAGGCAGATGGAACACTCTGGTATATCCCTGCGACTGATATGATGCGGCCTCTATCCGGTCAAACAGAAAGATATAATTTGTTTCGTAAGAAAAAGCTTCTTTCAGCCGATCCTCCAGGGGGCTGTCATAGCACCAGGATATATACTTTATGTGGTATTTATCACATAGCTGTGCAACCAGCGGGAAAAAATTCACGCTGATAACAGCATCATAGGACTCCTCAGTTAAGTAGCCGGAAAAGCGTTGTACAAAAAATTCATCCTCAAATTTATCCGGAAAATGATAATAAACGGTTTTACAGCTATGCCCGGCCTTTTGTAAATAGTATAAAAAGTCCTGATAAATATAGCTTCCCATGTCATAAAGCAATAGTTTCATAGTTGCCCCTTTCTATGCCCTGTCTTCCCTTTTGATATATCGGGGAATTCTATCGGGATCATTAGAATCTGTGCCTCGGGTATTGAGAATATCTGTATAGTGCTTTCCCAAGAATTGCTTATAGGTCCGAAGCCAGATCTGGCGGTAATGGTCATAATTAAATAAGGATGGGAACTTGTTGTCATCATGCAGGCACCAGGGATGCCTTTGAAAAGGGACGGCAATTTTATATCCTTCTAATAAAAAGCGGATGCTTTGAAAGGCATCGTAGAAATCCCAACCATCCAGTTTTTCGGTCTCCCATGGAATATCCTGACAGGTGGCCATGAAGAAGCCGTCAATCTGTGCGGCCAGAGAATAACCGTCTTCAGCCACGCTGTAGTGATAACCGGAAAGCTCAGGGTAGGGAACATTAGGATCCCGTTTATAAAGATCGCCGCATCTCTGGACATGCCACATCATTCCGTTAGGCGATACCCGTTCATAACCTACCATACCGATCATTCCAATCTGCGGATCTGAGGAGAAAATGGCCAGAAGATCGCTGAGAAGATATCTGTTCAGGCAGAAAACGTCCTGATGCATATATATTTTATATTTAGCGTCGGAAGCCTGCATTGCCTCATTGTAGCCTTTTGTCATGCAGGAGACATCGGTGACTGTAAGCAGATCCGTTTCATACCCGTCGGGCACTTCCAGGTGGTTGATATAATGGATGCACTCATCCAGAAGCAGTGCATCATTGGCACATATAATAAAGGTAAATTTGTGGTCATTCATTCGTATTTTCCTCCTGCAGAGTATCCGGTTCCGAGGGAGTTACAAGGATAAAGAACTGCCGGGTATCCTCATCAGTCCACCAGTCCCGCATGATTGAGGACAGGCTTGCGTAAAGCGCCTGATTGGGGATCAGAAGTTCATCCGCTGCAAGAAGATAGGCTGCAAAATGTGAGATGGGATTGCAGGCAAGCCAAGCAGCGGCTTCGTCAGTGGATTGCGGAGAAAGCCGGAAACACAGGCGCCGAAAAGCGAACACGGTCAGCATATACTTTTCCCAGAGCGCCTTGGCATTGGGACAGCCGCTGCAGAATAATAACTTATTATATTTCTCCTCCAGGGCAAGAATATTCAGAATACGCAGCCACCTGTGCG
>JAGANP010000282.1 GCA_017624175.1 Lachnospiraceae bacterium
CTACCAACTGAGCTATCTGGGCCCGGATGTGAATCCTCATCAGTCATCAACGACTATGTGTCACAACATTGGATATTTTACATGCAGTGCCCGGGAATGTCAATACTTTTTTTGTAAAATCTCCATATTTTTTTCGGAAACCACCTGATTCTTTCCGTTGCACTTGCCGTAGTACAGGTTGTTATCCGCCCGGGTAATCGTATGGTCGATAGCGTCCCCCTCCCTGTGCCGGGCAACAACGATGGTAATGGAACATTGGATACTCTGCTCTCCCACAGGGAAACGAAACTCACAGATCTCCCGGCGGATAGACTCTGCAATCCTGCATGCCTCCTCCCGGTCACATTGAAGCAACAGCAGCAGTTCCTCACCGCCCCACCGGCAGGCCTGGCCATGATGCTCCACCTGCTCCCGGATCAGCCGGGTGATCTCCCGCAATACCATGTCCCCTATATCATGTCCATGGGTATCATTTATCTGCTTAAAATCGTCAATATCACACATAACCAGACAAAAAGGACTCCCCGCCTCTATGGCCTGATTGAAAAAAGCCTGCATGCTGCGGCGGTTATACAGCCCGGTCAAAGGATCAATGTTAGCCAACTGGTCCAGAACCGCATTCTGGCTGCGCAGCTTATTTTGAGCCGTCTGCATCTCGATTATATAGATCGCCGTCACCATAAACAGGAATCCGAAATTACATATGGAATTAAAAATATAGATTCCCAGTTCTCCGCCCGTTGATACCTCCAGCTGATAAATCGCATCGAAATACATGGACAGCATTCTGCTGCCGATAAACGAAGCAAAGGCAATCAGCCCCAACACTGTGGCAATTACATATCTGCGCCGGTTTCCGATCAGGGTATGGCACATATAATAGCCAAAGGGAACCAACGCAATAATATATTGGGGAAAACCAAAATGCCAGCCGATGCAGAGGGTGGACACAAAGGACTGGACGATAATTTCCAGATAGGTAGCACAAAAGACGAAAAGCAGACTCTTATCCCGTCTCACCATAACCAGACAGAGAATGTAAAGAATGACGCTGCCGATATTCAGCAGAATCAACGGAAGAATCTGAAAATAGCAGAAAAGAGCAATCAGGATAACATGGACGGTCATAATCAGGCTGATGATCAGGCTGTACTTGTATTTCTCTGACAATTCCCCGTGGCTCACCACGTCCTTGATCCTACTATTGATATCCATGAATTCTCTCTCTTTTCTCCGGTGCCCATTCCCGGTCTGCTTGTCAGAAAAACGCAGCTTCTTTCCCATTATAATACAAATTTTAGGAAATGTAAACTATTCTGCCAAATCGCTGTAGTAGTGCCATTCCAGCAGCAGCCGCACCACTCTGTTGTAGCTGAGCACCCCGTCATTGACGCCGAAAGCTTTCAGACTGGTGTCCCGCAGCACATCCGAGACCTGATCCACGGTCTGTGTAGCAATCAGCGCACTGCCGTTGATCCGCTCCCACTCCTCCTCGGTGACAAACACATTATCCTCCAGCACCTGGGCGGAGATCCTGGGCTGCGCCAGATAGGCCTCCTGATCCCTGCCGATGGCCTGGTAGAAATCATTATCCAGATAATTCAGCACCGACAGGTAGCCGCTGTAGACAAAAATCGGTTCTTCCGACTGGATGCAGGCCAGAAAGCTGATGAAATTGGCCTCATCCTCATAGATATAGCCCCGCAGATGGGCCAGTTCGTGGCAAAAAGTATCCGGCTTATTCATGATATACATAACGTCATTGTAATTGGCTTCCATGGAAAAAGGAAAGAAATATCCCTGCATATACTGCTGGCAGAAAAAATCCGATGCCGCAAAGGGCTTGGGATGGGGATAATAGCCATCCAGCTGGTCATAGGTTTCGCCCAGCTTCTGCATGGCCCGGATCGCCGCCTCCTGCATATCCCGGGCAGTGCCGTTATACAGAATCCTGCCGTTCTCATCCCGCTCCATCTCCGGCGCCAGGGCATTGCACTGCTCCACCACCATATTGCGAACCTCCGTCAGCTGCTCTAAGGTATACTCCTCACCGGAATCCAGGAAATATTGTTCAGAAAAGGTACTGGCATGGTAGAGCAGGGAGCAGTTCAACGTCATAATCGTACACACCGCCAGCAGCGTCCAGGCAAAGAAAAGATAATACCGCCTGATCCAGACCGGACACCCTGTGTCCGGCGTCCTTCTGCAGTGGCTCCGCACACCTCTTACAATCCGCAGCACCAGCAGGACCAGCCCCAATACCAGAGCAATCACCACCAGACCCACACCAATCGCCAGCATCCATTCACCCACGGAAAAAGTGAAAAGATCCATCAGTCGGCCATAGGTATTGACCCACAGGAGGAAAATGTGCCGGATATACCAGTCACAGAGTCCGGGAACTGTCCAGGCTGCCACATTGACCAGTACCACTGCCAGAGACCAGATTCCATATATTTTCAGCGCCTTATGTGGCTTTTTCCCCTGTCCGTTCTTCACTTTGTCCATCATCCTCCGGGCGTATTTTGATCTTTGCCTTTTTCCAGATCCCCAGACGGTACAGCAGATAC
>JAGANP010000283.1 GCA_017624175.1 Lachnospiraceae bacterium
AGGAAGAGGCAGAATATTACTTTTCCGGGACAAAATCGCTGGATGAAGTGATTGACATTATGCAGAATCGGGTACAGCTGTATCTGAATGAGCGACAGTAGAAAGTAAAAAACAGATGGACTTCGGTTATAGGGAGTCCATCCGTTTTTTTCTGTCACAATCTTTTTTACAGCACAATCATGGGCCGTGTGTATTCATGGTACATCTTATGACCGGATTTGGCAGCCTGGACGCTGCTGTAGATATCGGTGATCTGTATCTCCCGGCGGAACATATAACTGCCCTCGGGGGTCAGCAGATTGTCCGCATCCGCCATCTTGGTGATCAGAGGGATGGAGGTGTTGCGGTCGATGGCTGTCAGCAGGGGCTTGGCCTCCTCACGGAAGCCCAGCAGCCGGGCATAGGAAGCGGCATCCTGGTTGTCCAGATAGAACTGCATGTTCTCCTTGGTGATACTCAGCAGGATATGGAGCAGACAGCGGCTGATCCGGGTGTAGGTCATATCCTTGGACTTTAACAGGTCGCAGAAGTCACTATAGGAAGTAAACTGATAAACATATTTGCGGATCTTATCCGACAGATCCGGGGAAATATCCAGATAATCCGTATAGCCCCTGGACTGTTCGGAAAGCAGCTTGTAATGCAATATGGCAGAAAAATCATCCTGATACAGGGGCTGTTCTTTTGCAAAGTATTCAGCCAGCACATGATATGCGCCCTCCGGCATCTGGGACTGCAGCTCCTGAAGGCTTCGATTGCTCTGGATAGCCTGCCGCAATGCCCTGGCAGAACTCTGGAAAGTCCCCAGATATCTGTCCCGATGATCGGAGCCCATGCGGAGTACATTGACAGGATGGATCGAACTGCGGCGCCTATGTAATGCTTTGATATATTCGATTCCCAGGATATTGTTGGCGCTGGAAATCACGGTGATGTCCGAGGCAAGCTTCGGATAGGCTACCAGCAGGGCGTTGGACCGGGCGGTGGGATAGGAGTATCCCAGCTTCAGCTTTTCCAGCAGAATCTTTTTATAGGGTTCCGGCTCCTCCAGAAAGATATCTGCGAATTGTGCCAGTGTCTGCAGATCCCCACATTCGCTGCCGAAGCACAGATAATCCACCACGCCGAGGCGATCCAGGATGGAGACGGCCCCCCTGGCAAAATATTCCGCACTGCTGGTGGCATAGCAGGCCGGCAGCTCCAGTACCAGATCCGCCCCGCAGGACAGGGCCGCCCGGGCACGGGCGTATTTGTCTACCAGCGCCGGATCTCCCCGCTGTACAAAGTCGCCGCTCATCATTACGATGATGTAGTCAGCTCCCGTCAGCGCACGAGCCTGCTGCAGATGATAGGCGTGTCCCAGATGGAAGGGATTGTATTCCGCAATAACAGCACATACTTTCATGATGGTCTTATTCCTTTCCGTATTTTTTTATATAAACTAAATATCGTAGATAAATAGTAAAAGACTATGTGAAAAAAATAACACAACATGAAAACGCTTACATACAGACGGGAATCACGTTTTTTCCACATACGGGAGTGGAGCTTTGTATTTCAAAATGTACAATTTAACGCATATTACACCTTGTTTATTTTCTATATCTTTAGTATAATATAAACAATAAGGTTTGTTAAGTGAATTTTAATAATATTTTTATAAAAAATGTTAAAATTTGTAAAAATTGTAAGCGGTCATTCCGCAGAAAGGAGAAAATATGTCTTATATCGATACGATTAAGGACAGAGCAAGGCTCGACAAGAAGACCATTGTGCTGCCGGAGTCCAATGATAAGAGAACTCTGCTGGCAGCGGCAAAGATTATGGAGGAGGGAATCGCCGATATCATCATGATCGGTGACGAGGAGAAGATCATGGACGGCGCCGGCTGGCTGGAGGTAGATCTCTCCGGCGTCAGGGTGGTGAATCCCAAGACCACCGATAAGCTGGAGGAGTATGTGAATCTGCTGTATGAGACCAGAAAGGCCAAGGGCATGACCGAGGAGAAGGCCCGGGAGATACTGCTGAAGGATTATCTGACTTTCGGTATCGTGATGGTAAAAGCCAATGATGCGGACGGTATGGTGGCCGGTGCCTGTCATTCCACGGCGGACACCCTGAGACCTGCCCTGCAGATCTTAAAAACCGCTCCCGGCGTGAAGCTGGTATCCGCTTTCTTCGTGATGGATACCCAGTTCAAGGATCAGGGAGAGAACGGTACCTTTATTTTTGCCGACTGCGGTCTGAATCAGGATCCCACGGCGGAGGAGCTGGCGGCTATTGCG
>JAGANP010000284.1 GCA_017624175.1 Lachnospiraceae bacterium
AGGCGGGACAGCCATCCCCCACATAGATCAGCAGTCTTCCCTTGCTCAGTTCTCCCTCAATCGCCTCTATACGGCCGATAAATTCCGGCCCGAAGAAGAGGATATGTACCTCTGCCAGGTCTGCGCAGTACTGAATCTCCTTGGAGTCAAACCGGAAGTTAAAGGGTACAGCAATGGCCCCCGTCTTCAGAATACCAAAATAAATCGGCAGCCACTCTAAACAGTTAAACATCAGAATCGCCACCCGATCCCCCTTCTGGATGCCCCTCTCCAGCAGCATATTCGCCACCCGATTGGCCTTCTCATCAAAAACGCTCCAGGTGATCTCTCTTCTGTAGGGGACGGAGGAGGTCTGCTGCACCAGATCGTACTCCTTCCACGTTGTACGCTTGGTATCCCTGATGGTGGGGTTCAACTCCACCAGCGCCACTTCCTCCCCGTATAACTTATGATTTCTCTCCAATAAATCCGTAACAGGCATGATCCTTATCCTTTCCGTATTCCTTTTCTTTGACGCTTTAAAGCGATATATCATATGATACTATACCGCTGTAGAAAAGTCAATGGATAAAGTCCCTACCTGGCGTTGACAATGGCGTCCCGGGCATTGGGACAGGTCCATTCACAGGTCGTACGGTCAATAATCTTCATGGAACCGCCGTCATCCCAGTAAATACAAGTGATACCGTATTCCCCGGCGGTTTCCACAAAGTACTTCACATAGTCCGCACGGTTTTCCTCATTGCCGCTCATATCCTGTGCACCGAACTCTCCGATAATTACCGGAACGTTCCAGTCGCCTGCATACTTGTCGATTCTCTTAAAAAGCACATCTATTTCTGCCTTATCCTCATCGGTTCCCCAGTCCCGCTCGGGCACCTTTCCGGCCTGTGCGGTAAACCAGCCGGGATCATAAATATGGTTTTCCATGATGATATGATCCTCGGCGCTGTCCTCAGGAATACAGAAGTTCTGCAGATTCCTCTCCTGGCAGTTGCAGGCATAGGTGCAGACGATCAGATTCCGCTGTGCATTGTTTCCTCCGGTTGCCCTTACAGTATCCACAAATAACTGATTGAACCGGTTCAGGACTGCATAGCTTTCCGCATCGGTGGTATTCCAGCTGTTATGTTCATCGAGAATCTCATTAAAGTCCTCAAACAGCAGATGATTGTCATACTCCTTAAAATGCTCCGCAATCTGCCGCCACAACGCCTCATACTGCCTGCTGCAGCTGTCCCAGCTTTCGGTGGTCGCTTTCAGCCAGCCGTCACCGCCCGTATCATGATACAGATTGATGATGCAGTACATATCCTCCCCGATGACATAATCAACCACCTCGGTAACTCTCTGCAGCCAGTCCTCCTCAATGGTATAATCCTCCGGATCAAAGCGGAGATTCCAGGTAACCGGTACTCTGACCGTATGAAACCCGCCCTCCTTGACAGCCTGGATCAGTTCCTTCGTAACGGCAGGATTTCCCCAGGATTTTTCCACCTCTTCCGGAGTATAGTCCCTGGTAAATTCGCCCGTACTGTCAAGAGCATTTCCGAGATTCCAGCCTGCCTTCATATCTTTTACGGTGGTAAATGCGTCTGCAAATTCGTACACTGTCATTTCCTCCTCCCGCTCTTCTGCTTCTTCTGTCTGCTGTTCTTCCCTCTGCTTTTCCTCGGTAGGGCCTTCTGTCTGCTCCTCCTGCGTTTCCTCCCGTTGCTGCCCGATATTCACTGCCTCCGTTGTATCGGGAATACCGTTTCCGCAGGCGCACAGCAGCGCCGCCATGACAGCAGACAGAAACAGGGCAAAAATACGTTTTTCTCTCATCCGCAATACTCCTTACATTCATTTTTGTCGGTTTCCTGTAATTTTCATTATAGTAAAAATACAGCCTTTCACCAGTGTACCATTTAACCTGTTTACCTATCCATTTTTAACCAAAATTCTTGACCTTAAGAGAAATATATATTACGATTAACCCAATGAGGATATAGGAGGATCGAAAATTGCAACCTGACGAGGTATACCGACTGCTCTCCCAATATAATGAGGATGAGCTTTTTTACAGAGAGTTGTTCTTCCGCCGGAAGGATCCTGTAAAATATGCAGAATTTATGAAAGCTCTCAATATTGAAGAAATACATCAGCGTCAGCTGATTATCCCTGACCTTCAGACAAAGGGGTATCATCCCGCTCGATTTAAGGATGATTTTTTAGACACAAAGATCCATAAAAACATATATCTGCAGAAACATAATCGCTACACCCCGTCCTATGAACATGACCACGAATTCTTTGAAATCATATATGTGATGTCCGGGAAGTGCGAAAACCATATTTTCGGCAGTACAGATATCCTGAAAGAGGGGGATCTCTGCCTGATGTCCCCCTCAGTAAAGCATTCCATTTGGACTGAGGACGGCTTGATTATCAATATCCTCATACGCCGGAGTACCATACAGAATATGTTCACAACGGTTTTCAGAGGGCAGAATATCATCTCGGATTTTTTTGCCAACAGCATTTATCTGCGTGATTTTGCTACCTGTCTGATTTTTCGGACGGAAGGCGATCAAGCCGTCCGGGATCAGATCCTGGGAATGTTCGGGGAACAGATGGATTCCGACGCCTATTCCGAAAGCATCATCAGCAGTATGCTGGTTATCTTTTTCAACAAGCTTATACGGGGCTATCAGAATACTGCTGCATATCCGCAGACGGTAAAAAGACAGAATGAAGCGGTTTCCCGGATCATCGGCATGCTTCTCGATGATCCCGCCCACATAACCTTGTCCGGTCTTGCCGATCGGCTGGGATATTCCGCTGTTTACTGTTCCAGATACATCCGAAAAACCACAGGCTGCACCTTTTCCGAACTGCTGAAAAAGATACGTTTGCAGAAAGCGGAGGAGCTGCTGAAACATACGGCAATGAGCATAAGCGAAATCAGCGGTATCTGCGGCTATGAAAATCCTGAAAATTTCAACCGCAGCTTCCGGCAATGTTACGGAATGGCCCCGTCAAGGTTCAGAGAAAATAACAGCGAAATACAACGAAAGGGGACAGAGATTCTCCATGATTATTGATATACATACCCACATATTTCCTGCCCATATTGCCGCAGGAACCATTGAGAAGCTGGGCACGGCAGCCCATATCCGGCCTCACACGGACGGCACCCTGTTCGGTCTCATGGTATCCATGCAGCATAACGGAATCACCTGCAGCGTGACGCAGCCTGCCGTGACCAACCCGGATAAAGTAGAGCATCTGAACGATACCCTCATACAAAAGCTGCTGCCCCTGCAGTCCCAGGGCATCCTTCCCTTTGGCGGCATGCACCCGGACTACCCCCATGTCCGCAGAGAACTGCTCCGTCTGAAAGCTGCCGGTATTAAGGGGATCAAGCTCCATCCCGCCTATCAGCGGGCCGATCTGGACGACCCCAGATACCTGAAAATTCTGTATGAGGCCTCCGATCTGGATATGATCGTACTGACCCATGCCGGTGTGGATATCAGCGTCAGCGGCTACGATTACGCCTCCGTGGAGCATGTGCTCCATGTCCTGAAAGAAGTACAGCCCCGAAAGCTGGTACTGGCCCATATGGGCGGCTGGGGCAACTGGGAGCAGGTGGAAAGCGATCTGGCAGGAGCGCCTGTCTGGCTGGATACTGCCTTTACCTTTGGCTGCCTGGAGCCCTATCCCGGCCATCAGCCCTCCCCCTATAAAAACAAGGTTCTTTCCCCGGAGGCTTTTGTCCGCCTCTCCCGCAGACACGGCGTGAACCGGATCCTGTTCGGCACCGATTCCCCCTGGCAGGACCAGGGAGATTATGTAATGCGGCTGAGGGCCATGAATCTGACCGCTGCCGAACAGAAGGCCATTCTATATCAAAATGGGGCAAAGCTGCTGGGGCTATGATCAGAACTCTGTCACAGATACCTGGACCGGCAGCTGAATATATTTTATCAGCAGAACATTCACGCTGCCCCTTTGCTCCTCTGCCAGCGTAAAATGCCGATTATTGCCAGGGTCGTTAAAGGTGCCGCATTCCGCATGATACTGCAGGTTTTCTCCCTCTATCATAAAGACATGGCTGCCGATACAATCCGTTGTGCCATCCTGCCAGTCGGCGGCATTTACCAGCCCAGAAATCACTGCGGCATCTGCTTTTCCCAGCCATATGCCGGATACGTCCTGTACAGCATCAGCCAATGGAAGCCTGACAGCCACATCTCCCCGTTCCGTTCCCGCATGTACCGCTATAAAAGCCTCCACATTCTCCTCCCGTATATCGATCCGTTCCTCTGTCGCATTTTCCTGCAGATAGATATACATAAGCTGCGACCCATCGCCGCCGGCCCACAGGGAAAAATCCTGATCGATCAGATAGATATGAATGATCAATCCGGAGCCTGTATCGTAATAGCTGAACCCGTCAAAATCCGCCCAGGTCAGTTCCCATCCTTTTGCAGAAAGCAGGATCACATCCTCCAAAGTCATATTGCGGCTGCCGATAACGAACTCTCCCGGCATCTGCGTCACCAGGGCTACCGCTTCAGAGGGATCCTGCAAATCTACAGCACCGGCATCACTTTCCGAGACTTCCATAATATTCCATGAGTATTCACTGGCCATTCCCTCCGGCTGCTCCATCACATGGATTTCCCGAAACAGCATAGCCTCATTACAGTTTTTCAGCCCCGGTATCGATACAATCCATTCTCTTGCATCATAACCTGCAAAGGTACAGATATATTCTCTGCTATTTTCCTGTTCACCTGTAATCTCATAATATCCAATGCACTCTCCTGCTGCTGTGAGACCTATGGCTGCATAAGGTACATAATACCGATCCCCGTCTACAAGGGCCAAATATTCCCCGCTGCTGAGATCTGTCTGATAGACAATGGGATTTTCCGGCAGGGACAGTTCCTGCCTGGGATTGGTCAGAAAGCATACTGCCGCCGCCAGACAGACAAGTAATGCTGCAAACAGAATCCAGAATCCGGGCTTTTTATATTGCAGCACCGCTTTAATCCGGGTCTTAACCCCCACCTCGCCAAAGGCCACCGGGCAGGCGGCAACCCGTTTCTGCCGGATACTGCAGGCCAGCAACGCACTGGAATAGGCTTTCTTCCGGGCCATATCATACTCCCGGATCACCCGCTCATCACAGGCCAGCTCCATATCCCGGCAAAAAAGCACATAGGAAAGCCACACCAGCGGATGAAACCAGTAGATCATCAGCACAATAAAGCCCAGAGGCTTCCACCAGTGATCCAGATGCTTTACATGGGTCTTCTCATGGGCCAGCACATAACCAATCTGTTCCATATCTCCATTTACGACCATGTCAGACGGCAGATAGATCCTGGGACGAAACAGCCCCATTACAAAAGGAGTATCCACACTATCCCCGATCCAGATATTTTCTCCAAACGGCACAGCCGCACGCACCCTTCTCTTCAACTGTATATAGCTGACCACGCTCTGCAAGCACAGCACCAACACCCCCGCAAACCAGATCCAACCCAATATCGTAAATATGCGGCTGCCGCTATCGGCTGCTGTGACTTCTTCATAGTATCGGTCTGCCAGAGCAGCATCGGCAGGACTGTCCGCCACGGCCATCCCTGTACCCAGCCGAAAATGATTGCCGGTAATCAGGCTCTCCGGCAACGGTTCTGCACTGGGAATCAGGCTGAAGATACTCTCCGGTGTAAAAGGACAGATCAGACGCAAGGCCACCAGAGTCCACAGAATATAACGAATCCACTTTGGAGCCTTCTGCAAAAAAAAGCGCAGCACCACCACCGCCAAAATCAGCCAGCAGGCCGCAATACTTCGGTTCAACAGATTTAAGAATACAGTATCCACTCCCATGCCCCTCCTTATGCCTCATCAATCATCTGACGAATCTGCGCAATCTCTTCTGCCGTCAGAGCCTTGCGCTTGGTAAAAGCCGCAATAAAGGCAGGAAGAGAGCCTGCAAAAGCCTCCTCTACAATCGTTTCTCCCTGGGCAGCATAGAACTCCTGCTTGGTCAGCAGAGGAGTCACTATTCCCTTTTCGTTGCAAAAAATTCCTCTGTCACAGAGCTTACGCAAGACATTGTAGGTCGTTGTGCGTTTCCAGTTCAGTTCCTTTTCACAGATCTTTGCCAGTTCCCCTGATGCAATGGGTGCATGACTCCAGATAATATCTGCAAAACGTGCCTCTACGGCGGCAAGCTTCAACTCAGGCATTTGTGCTCCTCCTTTTTGTCCATTCTCGATAGACAATATAAGTCTACTCTGGATGGACAGTTTTGTCAAGCAGAACATGTATTTTTTCATATCCTTTTCTTTACACCTTTACCGCCACCTGATACGCATCCTCATACACAATCTCCCCCACATAATTGGTGTAGACCACATCATAGGGGTGTTCGTATTTATCCAGCAGATCCAGAACGGGCTGCAGCTGCGTCAGCATATGGTCAGTGGCGGCAGTTTTAAAATAGCAGATCACTCTCTGATCCCCCGCAGCACACATGGGCGGCTCCGGCAGATTTTCCACGAACCACTTCTCTGTCTCCTTAAATATCTCCCCATCCTCCTCACTCATAACACCGTCATAAATCATGCGCCAGCACATGGCAAATACCCCCTTGGGCGCCTTGGTAATATAGGACAGCTCCCTGCCCTGAATTCTCACATATTTCAGTTTCATTTTCCTGCTCTCCTCTCTCCCATAAACATTAAAAAAATCCACGCCTGCCGGGGCTTTATGATTTTCCCTGACAAGCGTGGATCAGACTTATAGTCTACTATCTTCCCTTATGTAATTGTTTAGCGGTACAGATTTCTCTTATCAACGACTCTGACAGCCTTGCCCTCGCTTCTGGTGATGGTCTTAGGCTCAACCACCTTTACATCCACCTTGATGCCCAGCATGGACTTTAAGCCCGCTACAACAGCCTTTTCCCTTGCGGCAACATTCAGGTTCGGATCCGCTGCCATCTCCGGGGTCAGCTCCACCTGTACCTCAATGGTGTCATTGTTGCCGATACGGTCAACCACAATCTGATAATTGGCCTGATAGCCCTGATTCAGCAGCACGGCCTCAATCTGGGAGGGCCATACATTCACACCCTTTACCACCATCATATCATCGCTTCTGCCCATGGGCTTATGCATACGGATATGGGTGCGTCCGCAGGAGCATTTCTTTCTGGTCAGATAGCACAGATCTCTGGTGCGGTAACGCAGCAGAGGGAAAGCTTTCTTGGTGATACAGGTAAATACCAGCTCGCCCACCTCACCCTCGGGCAGCACCTCTCCCGTATCTGGATTGATGATCTCGGGAATAAAATGATCCTCCTGCACATGCATACCCGCCTGCTCTTCACACTCGAAAGACACACCGGGGCCGGAAATCTCTGTCAGCCCATAAATATCATAGGCCTTGATGCCCAGGGACTCCTCAATATTATGACGCATCTCCTCCGTCCAGGGCTCTGCACCGAAAATACCTGCTTTCAGCTTGATCTGATCCTTTATGCCTCTCTCGTTGATGGCCTCACCCAGATTCGCTGCATAGGAAGGGGTACAGCAAAGGATCGTAGAACCCAGATCCGTCATAAACTGCAGCTGGCGCTCCGTATTGCCGGAGGACATGGGCAGGGTCAGGCATCCTACCTTGTGGGAACCGCCATTTAAGCCGGGGCCTCCGGTAAACAGGCCGTAGCCATAGCACACATGACAGACATCCTCTTTCGTACCGCCCGCCGCTACGATGGCCCGGGCGCAGCACTCTTCCCATACATCAATATCCTCCTGGGTATAAAAGGCAACGACCCGGCGTCCTGTGGTGCCGCTGGTGGACTGAATCCGCACGCACTCTGACAGGGGCACGCCCAGCAGACCGTAGGGGTACTGATCTCTCAGATCGTCCTTGGTAATAAAGGGCAGCTTATGCAGATCCTCAATGCCCCGGATCTCCTCCGGCTTCACCCCCGCCTCATCCATCTTCTTCCGGTAAAACGCCACGTTTGCATACACATGCTTTACCTGTGCTGCAAGTCTCTCACTCTGCAATGCCTGAAGCTGTTCCAGCGGCATTGTCTCGATCTCCGGCTGATAATAGTTTCCCATCTTCCTTCTCTCCTGTTTCCCTATATTTTTATGCCTCGTAATCCCGCCCCAAGGCAAAGGCTTTCTTATTCAGTTCCAAAAACCTGGCCGGTACACAGTCCTCTATGGCCTGCTCCCATTTCTCCACCGGAATATCAAAATACCGGGACAGTCTGCCCATCAGCACGATGTTCACCGCCTTGGCGGAACCGGCCTGTTCTGCCAGCGCCAGACAGTCCATGGCGTCCACCGCTATCCCCAGCTTCTCCATCTTGTCCACCAGATTCTCGGGATACACTGCCGCCCCCGTAATTACGGGCATGGGATCGATCTCCTGGGTATTTGTCACAATCCGTCCCTCCGGCTTTAAATACTCCACATAACGGGCCGCCTCCAGCTTTTCAAAGGATACGATAAAATCCGCCTGCCCTTTATCAATAATCGGAGAATATACCTTTTCGCCGAAGCGCACATACGTTACCACACTGCCGCCTCTCTGGCTCATGCCGTGTACCTCGGAAACCTTTACATCATACCCCTGTGTCAGAAGCAGATGGCCCAGCAGCTTACTGGCCAGCAGGGAACCCTGTCCCCCCACGCCCACGATCATAATGTTCTTTGTCATGTCTTCCTCCTCCGCCTTTATTCCTGAGACTGCAGTGCGCCGAATCTGCACAGCTGCTTACATACGCCGCAGCCCACACATAAAGTGGTATCAATCACGGCCTTGCCGTCCTTCATGCTGATGGACGGGCAGCCCAGACGCATACAGGATTTACAGCCCACACATTTATCACAGTCCACTTTCAGGGGCTTCTCATGCTTCACATATTTCAGGAGAACACAGGGCCTGCGGCTGATGATCACGGAAGGCTCCGCTGCGGCCAGCTCCTGCTTGATGACTCTGTCGCACTCTGCCAGATCATAGGGATCCACCACCGTCACCCGGGCAAAGCCCAGAGCACGGCACAGTTCCTCCAGATTGATCTTCCCTGCCGGATCGCCCTTGATATTATAGCCGGTAGTGGGATTCTGCTGATGTCCCGTCATGCCGGTAATGGAATTGTCCAGGATAATCACTGTGGAATTGCTCTGGTTATAGGCGATATTGGCCAGACCGGTCATACCGGAATGCATAAAGGTGGAATCGCCGATCACCGCCACCGTTCTGCCCTCGCTCTCCTCTCCCAGAGCCTTGTTAAAGCCGTGAATGGAGCTGATGGAGGCGCCCATGCACAGAGTCACATCCATAGCGCTCAAAGGGGCTACGGCACCCAGGGTATAACAGCCGATATCTCCCAGCACCGTACATTTATTCTGTTTCAGGGTATAGAACAGGCCTCTGTGGGGACAACCGGAGCACATCACGGGCGGTCTGCCGGGCAGCGCCTCCTCCAGACTCTTTACCGGGGATAACGCTACCCCCAGCTTCTCCGCCACCATATTCTGGGAGTACTCTCCCTCCATGGGAAAGACATCCTTGCCGGTCACTTCCAGCCCCAGCTGTCTGCAGTGATTCTCGATGATGGGATCCAGCTCCTCCACAATGGCCAGCTTATCCACTTTTTCCGCAAAATCCAGAATCAGCTTTACCGGCAGAGGATTGATCATGCCCAGCTTTAAGATGGATGCTTTCTCCCCGAAGACCTCCTTGGCGTACTGATAGCTGGTGGAGGAGGTGATGATTCCCAGTCCGGTTTCTCCCATCTCCACACGGTTGACCTCAGCAGTCTCCCCATAAGCGATCAGCCTGCGGGTGCGTTCCTCCACAAAAGGATGACGCTTGATGGCGTTGCCGGGCATCATCACATATTTGGCAATATTTTTCTCATAGGTCCTGATCTCCGGCACTACCCGCTCCGCCGTATCCACGATACTCTGGGAATGAGCCACTCTGGTACACATTTTGATGATTACCGGGGTATCAAATTCCTCACTGATCGTAAAAGCCAGCTTGGCAAAAAGGTATGCCTCCTGGGAATCCGCCGGCTCCAGCATGGGAACCTTGGCGGCAATGGCATGATGGCGGCTGTCCTGCTCGTTCTGGGAGGAATGCATCCCCGCATCATCCGCCACACAGATCACCAGTCCGGCATTTACGCCGGTATAGGAACAGGTAAACAGCGGGTCTGCCGCCACGTTCAGGCCCACATGCTTCATACCGCAGAAAGCTCTTTTTCCTGCCAGACAGGCGCCAAAGGCCACTTCCATGGCCACTTTTTCATTGGGCGCCCATTCGCAATAGATCTCATCGTACTTCGCAGCCTCTTCCGTCACCTCCGTGCTGGGAGTACCGGGATAGCTGGATACTACGCTGCAGCCTGCCTCATACAGGCCCCGTGCCAGCGCCTTGTTTCCTAACGTCAACTGTTTCATCTGTACCTTCCTCACTCTCACTTCATGCTTTCACGCACATTAATAGTTCTATTATACTTCAACCGTTTAAGCCTGTAAAGGAAAAAAGCTTTTCAAAAAATTGAAAAAATTCAAAAATCTGAAAATAATTGTTGCATTTTCTCCGATTACCCGATATAATAAATTGCAGTGCTGAAATAGCTCAGTTGGTAGAGCACTTCACTCGTAATGAAGGGGTCGTGGGTTCGAGTCCCATTTTCAGCTGCAGAAAAACCTCGGAGATGATTCTTCCGAGGTTTTTTGTTATGCCAACTCTGTTTTCCTCTCAGCAGCTCAGTTCTCCAGGATCTTCGCCCAGTCTCCCTGCCAGTCCTCCATACTGAGCAGACTATACCGGACCCCTTTCACTGCAATATTCTGGCTCGTAATGATATGGGGCGCCCTTTTTACCAGCTCATCCACTACTTCCTGGCAGATCTCATAGCAGTTCCCCTGCGAGGCCAGCAGGCCGTTCTCAAATCCCCTGTACTGCTTCTTGGTGTATTCGTTGACTTTCCCCTTCTCCCGGATATCCTGTCTGGTGATGACAAACAGATTCTGCCGATATCCGTTGATTCCCGGGATCTGATTGGAGTAAAAGGCTGCCACAATATCGTCAAGTCTGCGCAGATAGCAGCCGTTTACCGGCCAGGCGGACAGAAAATAGTGTTCCGTGATAAAAAAGACCGTTTCCTTTTTTCCGCCGGATCTGTCGGTCTTGCTCACGATCTTCACCGCTTCCGGGCTCATCAACTCCCTGTCAGCCGCTTTCAGTTCCTCGGGACTGTACCCGGTCTGCTCCTGATAATATTCCAGATAGCCTGCCATCCTCTTTTTATTCATAGCCTTCCCACCCAGAATCATCGGAATTCCCAGCACCGCAAAGATTGCAAAAACCACAAGTCCCCCGACCACATTCGCAATGGCCAGCGGCAGACCCAGCA
>JAGANP010000032.1 GCA_017624175.1 Lachnospiraceae bacterium
CCGGGCAGGATTTGATATCTCCAAGCCGGTGATGTTTGCCGGAACCTACGAAGTTCCTTACGGTGTCATAGAAGATGCGTATATTGAGTACAACTCGGAGACCTTTTATCGGATGAAGCAGATCACTTCACTGGTGGACGAGCATCTTTTGGAGAAATTTTACCGTCCTTATGGAGTGTGGGTGGCCCAGACTCCTTCCCTGTCGGTGATCGATTGGGGCCGCTATGCCTTTGATGACAATTCGGAGCTGATCCGCTTTTTTGCCATGGAGGGTTATGAATTACAGCCTTTCCCGGATATCGAGCGGTATCAGGAGGCGGAGGAGTATGCCAAGGAACTGCCCCATTTTCCGGCGGAGGGCTCCATTGTGGACATGGGGGACTATATTATAGTACATTTTTAAGAATGCAGCCAAAGGAGAACAAAATGACACGCAAAGGCAACAGACTGATAGATTTCCTGAATAAACTGCCCTGGATGTGGATGGGGCTTTTGGTGGTCATGGTGTTGATCCTTCCGTACTTCGTGCTGGGGAGCGGGTTTTATGTCCAGATGAACGACCAGCTGGACGGTGAGGTGTTAAACTATATTTACCGGGCCAAATATTTATTTTCCGGCAGCGATATCATACCGGAATTTATGAATGGGATGCAGAAGAGCGCCATGACGCCGCCGGCGCCCATCGGAGTGCTCTTGTACAAATTTCTGCCGCCCTTTGCGGCTTTTGCGGCCATGCACATTTTTGTGATCCTGGCAGGGTATTTTGGCATGTTCCTGCTGGTGAAATATATGACAGGATCTTCCCTGACGGCTATGATCGTTTCGGGGATCTTTGTATATCTGCCCTTTTACCCGGTGTATGGGTTATCCATCCTGGGGCAGCCTCTTCTGCTCTGGGCGCTGCTTAATCTTTATGAGAACAAGGGACGGGGGCTCAAATATTATGGCTGCATCATCCTTTACGGGGTCAGTTCTTCCCTGGCACTGGTGGGCTTTGCCTGGATAGCGCTGCTTATGGCAGCCTGGCTGATCTTAAGTTTAAAGAAAAGGAGCCTGAAGACCGGAGGAATAGGCATTGCCTTTCTTGTGCTGACGGGAACCTATCTGTTGTGTAATGCGGGGCTTTTAAGGGAGATGTTGGGAATAGGCACATCTTTTGTGTCCCACCGGGAAGAAATGATAGTGGCGGCCATGCCGGACTGGCTTGCGTATTTTGGAGAGATCTTTTTGGAAGGCGGCAGCTACGGCAAATCTTATAATGGGGTCATCGTGGCCCTGGCGGTACTGGTTCTTTTGGGATACCCCGTGGTAAAAAAGTCTAATCCTTTCAAGTGCGGAGGCACCTATCAGGCCATTGCCGGTCTGTTTGCCGGGGCCTTTGTGATATCCGCAGGTGCGGTGCTGTGGCGGACGCCCTGGGTGGCAGAGCTGCGCATGGAGATCGGCGGCGTGGTAAAGTATTTCCAGGCGGACCGTATTTACTGGCTGCTGCCCCTGTGCTGGTATTTGATCCTGGCGCTATGTATGAAGCTTTTGATGGAAGAGACGGGCCGGCTGTTGGTGTTTCGGTACGGTGCTGCTTTTCTGGCGGCAGTACTTTTGTGCATGGCGGTATATCCCAACAGCACCATATATCATAATCTGCGGCTGATGATCTTTCCGGACACTTATAAACTGATGAACTGGGATGATTATTATGCGGAGGATGTGTTTGCATAGATAGAGGAATTCATCGGGAAGGATAAGGCTTCCTATCGGACTGTGAGTCTGGGCATTACTCCTGCGGCGGCATTGTACAACGGTTTTTATTGTCTGGACGGTTATTCCAATCTGTATCCTCTGGAATATAAGCATGAGTTCAGAGAGATCATTGCCCGGGAACTGGAGAAGTCAGAAGGCGTGAGGGTGTATTTCGATGCCTGGGGGAACCGCTGTTATCTGTTTAACGGCG
>JAGANP010000285.1 GCA_017624175.1 Lachnospiraceae bacterium
GGCCTATGAGGAACTATTCAGATATTTTTGTCATAAAATAGCTATCAAAGAGCGTAAAAATTTAGCCCTTCAGAATCAGATGATGCCGAAACGCTTTCAAAAATATACAATAGAATTTACCAAAAAAATATAAAATTGGTAAATACGGCAATTTACTTTTAGATTTTCCTAGTGTATGGTATATCCAACACGGAAAAGGTTTTCTGCCTGACGTGGAACACAGTAACAGCGGTAGTGTTGTCTTCAGAAAGGAAGGATGTAAAATGGTAAGGCATATTAAGCTTACACAGGATCAGGTGCAGAATTTTGTCAGCGTGACTTCCAAGTGTGATTTTGATATTGATATCTCATATAACAGATATATTGTAGATGCCAAATCATTTCTTGGAGTATATGGGCTGGATTTCTCCAAAGCGCTGGAGGTATCCTATGAGGGATATAATCAGGAGCTGGAGGAACTGCTGAGCAGGCTGGCAGTAGCTTGCTAGTAAGCTGTTCTGCGGGAATCTCCCGCAGGAAATAATTGCGCCGACGGAATTGACTCCCGTGATGAGATAGGGTACTATCTTATCAGGGAGTCTTTTTTTGACAAAGAGAGGGGATAACCGGGAGAAAAGGAGGCGGCACAGGAATGGAAACAGAACACCGGGAAGCCGCAGAAAGCGCAGAACTGCTGCAGGAACAGGGAAGCTTTGGAGAGCTCCGGCTCTCTGTCAGAGAGCTGGTAGAGTTTATCCTGCGCAGCGGTGATATAGATAACCGCCATCATGCCGCCACGGATCAGGCCATGCAGGAGGGCAGCCGAATTCACCGGATGATCCAGCGCCGCATGGGAAGTGAATATCAGGCGGAGGTTTCTCTGCGTTATACCCATCTGACGGAGAACTACCGTCTGGTGCTGGAGGGCAGGGCGGACGGCATCATTGACCAGCCGGAGGGGGTCACCATTGATGAGATCAAGGGCACCTATCGGGAGCTGGCCTATATGAAAGGGCCGGTGCCGGTACATCTGGCCCAGGCAAAATGCTATGCCGCCATGTATCTGGCATGTCATGAGGAGCGCAGGCTGTCCCGAATCCATGTGCAGATGACCTATTGCCATATGGAGACCGAGGAAATCCGGTATTTTACCTATACCTTCACCGCCCGGGAAATCCGAGACTGGTTTGAAGCGCTGCTCCTTGCCTATCGAAAGTGGGCGGACTATCAGTTTGCCTGGAAGAGGGAACGGGACGCTTCTATCCGGCAGCTGCCCTTTCCTTTCCCCTATCGGGAGGGACAAAAGAAGCTGGTGACCTATGTATACCAGACCATCTATCACGGCAGAAAGCTGTTTCTGGAGGCGCCCACCGGTGTGGGCAAGACCGTTTCCACTATATTTCCTGCTGTAAAAGCCATGGAGAGGGGGATGGGAGAGAAGCTCTTTTATCTGACGGCCAAAACCATCACCCGGACAGTGGCAGAGAATACCTTTGCGCTGCTGCGGGAGAAAGGGCTGCACTTTAAAAGTGTCATCCTGACTGCCAAGGAGAAGATATGCTTTATGGAGGAGACCGAGTGCAACCCCGAGTATTGTCCCTATGCAAAGGGCCATCTGGATCGGATCAATGACGCTCTTTATGACCTCCTGACCCATGAGGAGAGCTTCAGCCGGGAAAATATAGAGTCTTATGCCCAAAAGCACTTTGTCTGCCCCTTTGAAATGTGTCTGGATATAAGCCTGTTTGCAGACGGCATCATCTGTGACTATAATTATCTGTTTGATCCTCATGTGTACCTGAAGCGTTTCTTTGGAGAGGGCGTCAGCGGGGATTATCTGTTTCTGGTTGACGAGGCTCATAATCTGCTGGAGCGGGGCAGGGAGATGTACAGCGCCGTTATTGTCAAGGAGGAGCTGCTGGCACTGAAAAAGAGCCTGCAGCAGCTGGAGGCTGCAGAAGGGGGGCGGAAAAAGAGCCGTAAAAAGTCATCCCCGGAGCAGGAGGAGCTCTTTGCCCTGGAGGATTATACGGAAAAAGCGGAGCAGGAGAAGCCGGTGGGCGCTGCATATGGAAAAAGCGTGCTGGTGTCCCGGGGCTTTGCTGCCCGCATGATCCGGCAGCTGGAGAACTGCAATAAAGAAATGCTGGCGCTGAAGCGGGAATGCGAGGAGTGCCGGGTTGTGGAACAGATTGATGACCTGACGGCACTGCTGCTGCATCTGCACGGCACCATAGATTCCTATCTGGAGGAGCAGGAGGAGGCGGCATTGCCGGAGCGGGAGGAGATACTGGAGCTGTATTTCAAGCTGTCCCATTTCCTGACAGTCTATGAGCTGGTGGATGAAAAGTATGTGAAATATACCCAGCTTTGCCAGGACGGAACCTTTCAGCTCAGGCTTTTCTGCATGGATCCCTCCAATAATCTGCGGGAATGCATGAAGCGGGGGAGGAGCACGATTCTGTTTTCCGCTACCTTTCTGCCGATTCAGTATTATAAGAGCCTGTTGGGCGGTGAGGAATCGGACTACGAGGTCTATGCGGATTCTGTTTTTAATCCCGAAAAACGTGCTTTGTTTATTGCAGAGGATGTGACCAGCAAGTATACCCGGCGTTCGGAGGCAGAATTTTACAATATTGCCAGATATATAGACGAGATTGTAAAGAACAGGCATGGCAACTATATGGTCTTTTGCCCCTCCTACGTTTTTATGCAGGAGATTTATGACAGATACGTGGCGTATTTCGGGGATGAAAACAGGGAATGCATCCGGCAGGCGGAGATGATGAGCGAGAGGGACAGGGAGGACTTTCTGGCCCGGTTTGAGGGCAACGAGGATTGCGATCTGGAAACCTCCATCTGCATGGATATTGAGATGGAAGAGGAAAAGATCCTGATCGGCTTCTGTGTTCTGGGCGGGATCTTCAGTGAGGGAATTGATCTGAAAGAGGACAGTCTGATCGGGGTGATTATTGTGGGGACCGGCATCCCCCAGGTGTGCTTTGAGCGGGAACTGTTAAAACAGTATTTTGATGAAAACGGACAGAACGGATTCGACTATGCCTATCGCTATCCGGGAATGAACAAGGTTCTGCAGGCGGCTGGCCGGGTGATCCGTACGGTGGAGGATATCGGTATTGTGGCACTGCTGGATGAGCGCTTCCTGCAGCCTCCCTATCTGCGTATGTTTCCCAGAGAGTGGGCGGACTATGAACGGGTGAACTGCAGCAGTATTGCGAAACGGGTGGAACGGTTCTGGGATTCCTGGCTGTGATGTCTGCGGGAGCTTCTGCCTGAGAAAGAAGTTTTTATAGGGAGTCCTCATTGGAAATAGAAATTTCTGATGAGAGCTCCCTATTTTTGGGGTTACAATGTACAATTACGGTTAATGCATTATGTAAACTAATATAAGATTCCAAAAATGAAATTTTCAGGAAAATGACATTCATTTTTTGCAACTTTGACGCTCATAAAAGGCAGGTATGACAGTAGTGTATATGTGGATAACTCTGTGGAAACGGTGGACTATTTTTCAAAAACCCCGAAAAACTGACAAATAATTCAGATTTTATGTCAAAAAAGCATTTTACATTAAAAATTGCAAATAAATAAAGCAGAACTGGTTCAGTCAATCAGATTATGTAACCATTGAGCGGGAAGATTTATCTCTGACTTGCAATTCAGAGGAAAACATGATACGTTAAAGGTACATCATCTGTGCCGCCTGGCGGCAAGACGGGAAGCTTGGGAGGAAGATATGAAAGTACTGATTCTGTCTACGGGTACGGGGGAAGGTCATAACTCAGCAGGAAAGGCTGTGCTGGAACAGTTTCAAAAGAGAAGGATTCCCTGTGAAATGAAGGATGCACTGGACTTTGCCTCACAGAAAGCCGCAAGCTACGGGAAGCGGATCTATGTGTGGAGCACGGTGAAGGCCACGGGGGTGTTTAAGGGCGCCTATAAGGCCGGGAGGGCAATCACCTCCGCCAGACGGAAATCCCCGGTATATTTTGCCAATGCTCTTTACGCAGAAAAGCTGTATCATTATATTGTTGACAATGGATATGACACAATCGTCATGCCTCATCTTTTCCCGGCAGAAGCGGTGACTTACATGCTGCGCAAACACGAATGTCGGCCAGATATCCGTACCTATTTTGTGGGGACGGATTACACCTGTATCCCTTTTACCGAGGAGACGGAGGCGGATTATTACTTTATTGCCCATGAGGAGCTGATGGAGGAGTATGTGGGAAAGGGGATCGCCCGGGAGAAGCTGATTCCCACGGGAATCCCGGTATCGGACCGTTTCCGTTTCCCTCCGGCCCGGGAGGAAGCCAGACGGGCCCTTGGCATGGAGAACGAGGGATATTGTATCCTGATCATGACCGGCAGTATGGGCTATGGCAAAATAGAGAATCTGGTGCGGGCTCTGGTGCAGCGCATGGATGCCCGGGATTCTGTTTATATTATGGGAGGATCCAATGAGAAGCTGAAAGCCCGGCTGCGGGAGGCATATCAGCAGGATTCCCGGATACGGATTCTGGACTATACCCACCGGACGGCGGAATATCTGGCGGCGTCGGATCTGCTGTTTACCAAGCCGGGAGGGCTCACCTCCACAGAGGCGGCGGTGGCCGGGATCCCGCTGGCACATACACGGCCCATACCGGGCTGTGAGGACTGCAATCAGGCCTTTTATAACGGGCACGGCATTTCCATCAGTGCCGGTTCGGAGGAACAGTTGGTGGAGCAGGCGCTGGAGCTGCTGAGACGGCCTGAGGACTGCAGGCAGATGATAGAGAAGCAGCATCAGGTAATCAATCAGCGTGCAGCGGAAGATATCTGCGAATTTATTCTTGCGCAGGATGCGGAAAAGCAATGAGTTACAGTCGATAAGGGGGAGCCTTACCGCAACAGAGAAAAGAGGGGTATTATGCTGGGGCAGCAGCTTGTAATGATCGTGGTGGGAATATTGAGCGGCAGTCTTCTGTTTAGCCGGTATCTGCCTAAAATGCTGAAAAAAGTGGATATTGTGGCGCTCAGTGAGGACCATAACCCGGGTACCGCCAATGCCATGCAGCATGCGGGGATCCCCGTGGGGATTCTGTGCCTGCTGGGAGATATTTTTAAGGGAGTGATTCCCGTGCATATGGCTATGCGTCTGGGGTTGGAGAGCGGCAGTCTGTTCTTTCTGGTGATGGCGGCACCGGTGCTGGGGCATGCTTTTTCTCTGTTTCACAGAGGGAAAGGAGGCAAGGCCATTGCGGTATCCTTTGGGGTGCTGATCGGCCTGATGCCCGTACACATGGAGCCTGTGTTTGCCTTATGCAGCATCTACCTGTTTTTCTCCCTGGTAATCCGGCTCAGGCCCCATACCCGGAGAACCCGGGTCACCTTTATGATGCTGGCGCTGAGTTCCCTCTATATGGTACATGTCCAGTGGATTCCCGGGCAGATCTGCGGCGGTATGCTGCTGGTCTCCGGCATTGTGGTGTATAAAAACAGCCTGCATCAGCAGATATTGGAAGAGCAGGCCAGAAGACAGGCACAGGAGGTCGCCGCCGCTGCGGCGCCGGATACGAAACAGGCGCTTTTATAAATATAGGGCTGAACTGCAGCCGGAATCCGGCAGCGTTATTTTTTATCCATAAAAGGATTGACAAAATATATTATATGCCGTATAGTATGCTTACAGATAATATTATACGGCATATAATATTGCATGAAAATATAATACGGCATTTTCCCATACAGTGTACAGAGCAGGATACGAATACAGAACGGTGAAGCCTGATTTGGGAAAGGGTATGGGAAAAAGCGGAATTCTGAGTAAGGAAGGAAAAATCATGGTATTTAACACAGGTGCTGCGCTGCTGGATGCCATTGTGCTGGCAGTGGTGTCCAAGGAGCCAGAGGGAACATACGGGTATAAGATTACCCAGGATGTGCGGCAGGTGATTGATCTGTCTGAATCCACACTGTACCCGGTGCTGCGCCGCCTCCAGAAAGATGACTGCCTGGAGGTCTATGACAGGGAATGTGCGGGACGAAACAGGCGTTATTATAAGGTGACCAGCAGAGGATGGGCACAGCTGAGACTGTATGAAAGCGAATGGCGCAGCTATTCGGAGAAAGTGACCTCACTGTTTGAGGGGAAAAAGAGCTGACATGCGGGACCGCCGGACTGCAGAGCGGATCCCGGCAGGCATTCAGATAGGAAAAATGAGAGGAGGCCTGGCATGCCAGGGAGGGAAAGAGGCGTATGAACCATATGAACAAAGCGGAATTTATGAGGCAGCTGGAAAGCCTGCTGCAGAATATATCGGAGCAGGAGCGTCAGGAGGCCCTGCAGTATTATGACGATTATTTTAATGATGCAGGACCGGAAAATGAACAGTCGGTGATTGAGGCCCTGGGCAATCCTGCCCGTGTGGCCGAGAATATCCGGCGGGATCTGTATGGTGCGGGCTATGGGGACGGTTATGAGACTCGGAAAACCGTTACCGGCAGGGAACTGGCAGAGTATGGTGAAGCGGCAGAGGATTCCCGGAAACAGGAGCAGCCCGGGGGCGGCCCCCGGCAGAGCGGCGGTGAGTCCTCGGTGACCGGGGAGAGAGGAGCATCGGGACAGAGCGGGAAAAAGAAGCTGTCCGGCGGTATGATTGCTCTGATTGTAATCCTGTGCATCTGTGCAGCGCCGGTGGTATTTGGCCTGTTTGGGGGTGCCGTCGGTCTGATCGTTGGCGTACTGGGAGTGATAGTCGGGGTTCTGGCCGGTTGGTTTGCCCTGATTTTCGGATTTGGTGCGGCAGCAGTGGTGTGCATGGTTATAGGTGTGGTTCTTATGATCCTCGGCGCCATTGGTATGGGGCTCCATCCGCTGGCAGGAGTCGGTATTGTGGGAGGCGGCCTGATCACGGCAGGGATCGGGATCCTGTTCATGATGCTGACGGTGGCCATGGCGGGCTGGATCACGCCGGCAATCTTCCGGGGGATTGGACGTCTGTTTTCCCGGAAAAAGAAAA
The DNA here is from genome assembly GCA_017624175.1 of Lachnospiraceae bacterium. Taxonomy (GTDB): domain Bacteria; phylum Bacillota; class Clostridia; order Lachnospirales; family Lachnospiraceae; genus Acetatifactor. The sequence continues at coordinate 7,008 of JAGANP010000285.1, forward strand.
CGGTCTGAGCGCCGGAACGGAAAGACAGAGAGAGGACGAATTAGAGCAGTATCACAGGCAATGTCTGGGATATGCGGAGGTATAATGATGAAAAAATTTATGAAAGTATGTTTTATCCTGGCGATGGTGCTGATTATTGTTGGATGCGTGTGTTATATGGTGGGCAGGAACACCGAGGGCAGGGAACGAATGGATGAGGTGCTGAGCCAGATCAGCGGTGACCGGCTCCATCTGGATCTGGAAAACAGTTGGGGAATATTCGGTTCCGATGATGTCTACGATATTAATGATGCTTCTGTATTCAGGGATGACTATGAGATCTGGCAGGGAGATGTGGAGAAGCAGAAGATCTGTCAGGGCGATTTTTATGAACTGGATCTGGAGATCGGCGGCAGTATGGTGGAGATCGACAGGTCGGATGATGAATACGTGTATATCAAAGCGGAGAATGCCGGTAAGCTGCAGGCATATCTGGAGGATGGTGTCCTTTATGTCAGATCCGTGCGTCCTTCCAGCCTGTCTGATGAGATCAAGAATAGCCGCATTACGCTGTATCTGCCCAAGGACTGCCGCCTGGTGGTGATGGATGTATCCCTGGGAGCCGGACAGCTGAAAGCGAAAGATCTGCAGGTGGATGAAGTAATTGCCGAGATCGGCGCCGGACAGCTGCAGCTGGAAAACGTGGAAGCGATTGATATGGAGTTTTCCCTGGGAGCAGGAGAGATTATAGCAAAGCAAGTGTCATTGAGTACGTTTTCAGCACAGATCGGTGCAGGCAATCTGGAATTTTCCGGTGAGATCCGGGAGAATGCCGAGATCGAATGTTCCATGGGAAATGTACGTATGAAGCTGGAAGGGGAGAAGCTGGATTACAATTATGAGCTGGATTGTGTGGCCGGCAATATGGAGATCGGCGGAGATAAATATTCCGGCGCTGCCGTTTCCAAGGAAATTGACAACGGTGCTGAAAAAAGTATTGATATAGAGTGCTCCATGGGAAACGTGGAGGTAGAATTTGAATGAAAAAGCTGAATCGCAACCAGATCAAATATCTGGTGAGTGTGGCCATGCTGATTGATCATATTGCCTGGGCCTTTGTGCCCATGGAGTCAGTGCTGGGGCAGGTAATGCATTTTATCGGACGGCTTACCGGCCCTACCATGGCCTGCTTCCTGGTGGAGGGGTATCTCCATACCCGGAATGTGAAAAAGTATGCCCAGAGACTGGGTATTTTTGCCCTGATCTCCTGGGTACCTTTTGTGCTGTTTGAATTCCAGTCGCTGCCCATTGTGTTTCTGGAGGGCGGTGGAGGAGTGCGGATTCTGCCGTTTTTCGGGGTGATTTACACCCTGTTTCTGAGCCTGCTGGCAGTGTGGCTGTGGGATAAGGGGAAATGTCCCAAATGGTGCAAGGTGCTGGGAACGATAGGACTGTGTGTCCTGTCGATCTTCGGAGATTGGCCGATCTTTGATATCCTCTATGCATTGGTACTGTTCCGGTTCCGTGAGCAGCCGAAAAAGAAATGGATCTGGTTCAGTATTATCACGGTATGCTCTTTCGTGTTTGGAGGGCTGAATATCTGGGGAATTTATCAGCTGGGAATTTTTATGGTGCCGCTGCTGATGCAGTTTGGCTATAACGGCCAGAGCGGCAGCAGAAAGCCTATACATAAGTGGTTTTTCTATATCTTTTACCCCCTGCATCTGCTGGTGCTGGGCGTATTGCAGATGCTGTAGCGGCCATGTAAAAATATCCTTGACTCTCACGCTGCGTCATAGTATATGCTGAGATTACACGGAAGGAGGCAGGGCTTATGATGACAGTCAATGAAGTGAGCAGATTAGCAGGAGTGAGTATACGCACCCTGCATTATTATGACCAGATCGGATTACTGCATCCGTCAGGCGTAACGGAAGCGGGCTACCGGCTGTATGACGATACGGCGCTGGAGCGGCTGCAGCAGATTTTACTGTTTCGTGAGCTGGAGTTTCCGCTTAAGGAAATCGACAGGATCATCCATGATAAGGACTTTGACAGGAACAAGGCCTTAGAACAGCAGATTGAATTGCTGACCTTAAAGAAGGAGCATCTGGAAAAATTAATTACCTTCGCCCGTGGCATCAGAATGACAGGAGGAAGGAATATGGATTTTACAGCATTTGACACAAAGAAGATTGAGGAGTATACCCGGCAGGCCCGGGAGCAGTGGGGAAATACAGCTGCCTACAGAGAGTTTGCGCAGAAAAATGCGGACCGCAGCAAGGAAGCGCAGGCGCTGATCTCGGCCGGGCTGATGCAGTTGTTTACGGAGTTCGGAGAGTTGAAAGAGGGAGAGCCGGACAGTGAGAAGGCCCAGAAGCAGGTGCAAAAGCTCCGGGAATATATCTCGGAGCATTATTATCAATGTACCAAAGAGATCCTTGCAGGACTGGGAAAAATGTATGGAGCCGGAGGAGAGTTTACGGAAAACATTGATAAGGCAGGAGGCCCGGGCTGCGGGGCATTCTGTGCAGAAGCTATTGCGGTATTCTGCGGGGAATGATTCCGCCGGGCGGCGTGACGCAAATCCCGTTGTATCAGCGGGCAAGGGTATCCATCGAATACCGTAGCCCGGTTAATCAGTCTGGGGAGGCATGAGCCGGTACAGATTCGGTTCCAGCAGTACCCCCTCCCGCAGGAGAATCCCTGCCTCTTCGCTGTCTGCAATGCAGGCGGAGATAAACGCAGTGGCCTGTTTGGCCGCTGTCTCCAGGTCGTGTCCCAATACCATGTGGGAGGCCAGAATAGAGGCAAAAATATCACCGGTGCCGGGGCGGGAAGCCCCGGCATTTTCATAGGTAACGGCGGCAATGGCGCCATGCTCCCAGAGGAAATTGCAGAGATAGCTTTCCGTTTTTACCCCGGTAATGACGATCTGTTTCTGACTTTCAGGATCCAGTTTCCTGCAGAGCTCTGTCAGGGAGGGGATATCCCATCCGTCCTCCCGATAGGGCGTAGCTGTCAGCAGACAAGCCTCAGTCAGGTTTGGCGTCAGGATATCGGCCAATGCCGCCAGCTTTTTCATGGAATCAATATGGGCCCTGGTGACCGAAGCGTATGGTTTACCGTGATCCGCCATCACCGGATCTACCAGGACACGGGCATGGGGAGCCAGAAGCCTGTTCCCGGAAAGCAAAGCGGCCGGGGAGTTTTTCTCCCCGGTATATTTTCTGTCCAGTATTTCTGTCAATAATGCAGCCTGCCCGGCATCCGCCAGATAACCGATATACATCCCGTCAAAACGGGTATTCAATTTTTCCCAGACCGCCAGATATTCCGCCATCTGTCCGGTAAGGTCGGTCTTATATACTGCCGGATAGGCCAGATGACCGGACAGTATGCTGCTGGGCAGGGGGCAGGGCTGAACGCCCAGTACGCTGACCACCGGCAGCGCCGCTGTCAGGGATACATGCCCCAGGCCTGCCAGTGAACTGATCATGGCCAGGCGGGGCGGCTTCTGTATGGTGTGAGACTGACTTTGCTCTGTCATGGAAAATCCTTTCCCGGATACTGCTGCCCTGAGGCTGACGAACCCGCTTTGTACTTCTTTACTGCATATCCTTCTGCTCCGGTGTTACCTGTACGAACAGCCCGGCCTTGCGCAGAGCGGGACGCAGAGCCAGATAGAAAATGCTGGCGGCAATTACGGCCACGACGGCATTGACGGTGGTGGTCAGGGTAGCCACTTTCGCCAGGGCTGCGGACAGCTCCTGGGGTACTCCCAGCAGATACATTTTATAGAAATAACCGACTAAAGGATCCGCTACGATATTAAAGCCCATACCGCAGACGCTGGCGAGAATGGTCACGCCGGTAACATATTTTTTGGAATGGGTGCGGCTCAGTTTGAAGATGCCGTGAGCCACCAGTCCTACGATCAGGCCGATGCAGAGCTTTAACAGGAAAGTCTTGGGCGCACTGGTCACATAGGCGGTGGTCAGGTCTCCGATGGTCATACCCACGGCACCGGCCAGCCCACCCCAGAAGCCGCCCAGCAGCAGGGCTGCCAGTACGCAGAAAACGTTGCCGAAATGAAAAGCAGTCTTCTCCGGGCCTACGGGAATATCAATTTTGAAAAAGGCAAATCCAATGTAGCACAGGGCAGCCAGCAGTCCGGCCTGAGCCAGCTTTTTGACGTCGAGAGTTTCGGCAGCGGTACCCACCAGAGCGTTAAACAATCCCTTACCTACCAGCAGGATGGCAAAGAACAGAGCGGTCAGCCCGTAGGAATAAGGGCGCTCCTGGCTGAGCTGTAAATCGGAGAGCTGGGTCTGCTGCGCCTGCAGCTCTTCCAGATTCCCGGCAGCGGTGCCTGCTTCTACTGCCTCAATTTCTGCTTTCAGTTCGGAGATCTGTGTCTTGGTCTCCAGGGATGCCGCATAGCTGGTGTTCTTAGCATATACGGTAAATGCGATGCTTGCTGCCAGCAGCACGACTCCCACGATCAGGAGGATATAGCTCTTTTTCCGTGCCTGTGTCTGCTGTGTGTTTTCTTTCTGCTTTTTTTCCATAATACTTTCCTCGCAATCTGCCGCCCGAGCGGCATTTTTCTCTTCAACTGATCAGATGGATTGTACTATATTCTACACAGAAGTGGCTCTTTTGAAAGTGCCAAAACGAAACTTTTTTACCAGACCAGTTTTGAGGATTATTATTGGCAGTGGCCTGCAGAGGGTTTCTCATCAGGCCGCAGTGTCTTAGTTTTTGTTGATTGCGGCAGGGGCAGAGGAAATTTTTAAAGTAAAAACTTTCATGGAATGGACTTATTTCTTATTTTGTTATGATTTAGTCCACTTGTTGCCTTTCTTATGAATTACCGTAAGGTATAAATGGGCGTATACGAAAAAAATAGATGATGTGGTCCACTTTTTTTGAAAAAGTGGACCTAACATAGCAATTTTTTTATATAAGATCATTTCGACTGTAATAAAAACAAAAATAATCGAAATAATATCAAATTGTGGACCGAAAGACAGAATTTTCTTATATGAGTCCACAATGATCAAAACATTAATAATTTGAGGACAAAGCAAATTGCGGCTTGACAAATTCTTTTTCATTCATTAAGATATTCGTAACAGTTCAGATAAAGGCAGTGACGAAGAGGAGTAGGGATGACCCCTTGCCAGAGAGAGCGGTTGTGGAGACACGCTGGGAGGCCGCTTAAAGGAAAGCATTCTGAAGGTAGCTTCCGAGCCGGTTCCTGAAAAGGGCAGTAGGGAATCACGGTTTATCCCCGTTAGCGGATAGGACTTTGAATGAAGTCACAGAGGCAGGCGCCGTGAGACGCTCTGCGAACAAAGGTGGTACAGCGTAGATAGACGCCCTTTGCAGATCAAAAGGTCTGTAAGGGGCTTTTTGATTGTGCGGAACTTAAAGACAGCAGCTGCCGGGATTGGTACTGGTAGAGCAGTCTGCGGAACTCAAAACAGCAGATTTCCGAACAGCGCACTGATCCATGTACGGCCGTAAGCGGCCGGATATGGATCATGAGGAATGTGTGCTGTTCGGCAGTCTGCGGAACTCAAAATAGGAGGAAAATATGAGCAAAGAATTAGCCAAGACCTATGACCCCAAGGGCATAGAAGACAGATTGTATGAAAAATGGCTGGAAAAGAAATATTTCCATGCCGAGGTGGATCACAGCAAGACCCCGTTTACCATTGTGATTCCCCCTCCGAATATTACCGGACAGCTGCATATGGGCCATGCACTGGACAATACCAT
>JAGANP010000286.1 GCA_017624175.1 Lachnospiraceae bacterium
TAAGCGATCTCAAGATCCCGGCGGGTTTTTTCTATGGAGGCCTGTAGGCTCACCGAAGAAAAATCTTCTTCCGGATATTCCGGAGTGGTATAGCCCTGATGAAAGATCATTTTCATGGGATATCGTCCTTTCCATGTTGTTGTAATAAGTATAGACAGGGAATTTGCAGAATATACCAGTCCCTTGGGAAAAATCTGTCAGTCATATTTTGGAAAAAAGGGACATAGGCTGTAGCAAAAACATGCAGAGTCAAAAATGGAAAACACAACGGGAGTATTTTTGATCGCAGGAGTGTGTGTCATTGTGTTATTTATGGGTGCTATCCGCACCAAAGCTGAGTGGCTGATGAACCTGGTGATGCGCAGCATCCTGGGGACCATCGCCATGTATTTTATCAACGAGGCCCTGGCTTTTGCCGGAATTTCTTTGAGCGTGGGCATCAACGGCGTTACGGTTTTGACATCCGGAATCCTGGGATTTCCTGGGATTTTAGCTCTTTACGGAATTGGGCTCTACAAACTTTTGTAAGATTTTACCGAAAATGATATTTTTGCTATTTTCCTCTTGCAAAAGTAAAAAACAGCGCATATAATGCAATTTACAACCAGTCAGGTTGACAATCTTACTACAGATCAAAGAGGCGCATCGCCTCGGATTTCACATCACATCCACAACGGAAGACAAAAGAACAAAGGAGATGATCGATTGGCGGCATTATGCGTATTGCTGGTAGTTGCCTGCGCCTATGATTACGGCAGCGGCAGGATACCGAATCTGCTGTTATTGGGAATGCTTGCCGCAGGAATGGTACAAAGGACTTTGGCGGAAGGTCCTTGGGGAGCGGCGGCATTTCTGACAGCAACAGCGGTAATGACAGCTCTTATGTATCCCTTTTTCAAGATCGGGGCCATGGGAGCGGGAGATGTAAAACTTTTGGGTGTCTGTGCGGGGTATCTTCCCGGCAGCAGGATCTTACTATTCTTATTTTTTTCTATGCTGACAGCAGCAATTTTTTCCCTGATAAAGTTTTGGAGAAAACAGAATCTGAAAGAGAGGATGCAGTATCTGGCGGAGTATCTGTGGGAGGTGTCCCGGACGGGAAACTGGCATTTGTATGTGGAGAACCTGCGGGAACAGAGGGAAGCATGCCTGTGCCGTTCGGGACCGGTCCTGATCAGCGCCCTGATGTACTGGGGAGGTGTCTATTGAAGCAAGGAGAAAACAGGCGGTTCGTACTCTATGATCCGGAGGAAGAATACGCACAGCTCATGACAGAGTTTTTGCGGGGCCATAAGGATCTGCCCTGGGAGGTTCATACTTACACGGAGGCAGAAAGCCTTTTAAAGGAGGAGCGGGGCCGGGTAGCCATGCTGGCGGCAGCAGAATCTGCATACACGGACGCACTGCAGGAGCTTGCCCCCGGGCAGATCGTTATCCTGAATGAAAGCGGTCTGGTGCGACAGAATGCGATCAGAAATATCAACAAATATCAGGAGGCAGAAAGCGTGTTGCGAGAGCTGCTGGAAGCTTACATGGAGGTTGCGGGGGAGGAGATGCCATGGATGCAGGCGGTGGGGCATACCCGGTTCATCGGAATCTATTCCCCGGTAAGAAGATGCCTGCAGACCACCTTTGCCCTGACAATGGGCCAGATACTGGCGGAGGAACATAGGACCTTATACCTGAATTTTGAACACTATGCGGGAATGGACGAGCTTTTGCCGGACCGGCAGGAAAAGGATCTGGCGGATCTGTTGTACTTTCTTGCTGCCGGCAGGGAAAAGTTCGGGCTGCGTCTGCGCACCATGATCCGCAGAAACGGGAACTTGGATTATATACCGCCCATGA
>JAGANP010000287.1 GCA_017624175.1 Lachnospiraceae bacterium
CCAAACAGAAAGTGGTGGATCTGGCCAGACTGGTATCCCGGTACACAGGCCCCATCTATCTGCATGTGATCAATTTTACGGATATTCAACTGCATATTTATGAGAATGCGCCCCATGAGGAGCTGACGATCATTATGCGCCGTTATATGATGCGGATTGCGGAGGCTATTGCGAAGAAGACGGAATGCCTGGGCCTGATCACCGGCGAGAGCATCGGTCAGGTAGCTTCCCAGACCATGAGCTCCCTGATCGCCACCAATGAGGTATGCGAGCTGCCGGTATACCGCCCGCTGATCGGCTTTGACAAGGAGGAGATCGTGGAGGTGGCGAAGAAGATTGACACCTATGAGACTTCCATACAGCCCTTTGAGGACTGCTGTACCATCTTTGTGGCCAAGCATCCGGTGACCAAGCCCAATGTGAACATTATCCGCAAGCATGAGAAGCATATGGAAGAGAAACTGGAGGAACTGATGCAGATTGCCCTGGAAACGGATGAACTGATCATTGTGTCCCAGTAGTTCATAACGATTCAGAGCTGCAGATAATTATAGCCCGGTGCATGCGAACACGCCCGGGCCATAATTGTCAGAAGTATGTTTTACAGAGTGTAGGGTGCTAATGCAGCCAATACATCGTCGATGTTATCCTCTGCATGGATGTTCAGATCGATGGGCTTGGAAAGATCCAGGCTGAAGATGCCCATGATGGACTTTGCATCGATCACATATCTGCCGGATACCAGGTCGAAGTCATAGTCAAACTTGGTAATGTCATTTACGAAAGACTTAACCTTGTCGATAGAATTTAAAGAAATCTGTACTGTTTTCATTGTTTTACCTCCTTAATGTTTGTCATACCTTCTGCTTTCATATTAACGGCAGATGGCTTAAAAGTCAAGGAGAAAACAATACAAAAAAAGTGAGGATTACTATGAAAAATGTAGCATTTCACAATCTGGGATGCAAAGTAAATTCCTATGAACTGGACGTTGTGCAACAAATGTTACAAGAAAAAGGCTACCAAGTTGTACCATTTGAAACAAAAGCGGACATCTATATCGTGAATACCTGCACGGTGACAAATATTGCGGACCGTAAGAGCAGACAGCTGCTGCACCGGGCCCGGGCGCTGAATCCCGAGGCAGTGGTGGTGGCCATCGGCTGTTATGTGCAGACGGACCGGGAGGGGGTATTGCAAGACGCCGGGATTGATCTGGCCATCGGGAACAACCGGAAAAAGGATATTGCCCGGATCCTGGAGGAATACCTGGAAGCCCGGGAGGGACAGCAGGACGGCGGGGGCTGCGGGGGAGCTCTGCCGGATAAGACCCTGGGGGGCAGTACGATCATTGATATTAACCATACCCATGAGTATGAAGAGATGCGGCTGGAAAAAACGGCGGAGCATACCCGGGCCTATATCAAGATTCAGGACGGCTGCAATCAGTTCTGCAGCTACTGTATCATTCCCTATTCCCGGGGCCGGGTGCGCAGCCGTCGCAGAGAGGATGTGCTGGAAGAGATCCGGGGAATGGCGGAGGCAGGCTACCGGGAGGTGGTGCTGACGGGAATCCATATCAGCTCCTACGGGATTGACCTGACGGAGGCGGAGGAGACTTTCCGGGGCGATTACCGGGGGCAGTCCCGGCTGATCGAGCTGGTGGAGGAGATTCAGCAGATTCAGGGGCTGGACCGGATTCGGCTGGGCTCTTTAGAGCCCCGGATTGTCACCGAGGATTTTGCCGCCCGGCTGGCGGCCTGCGATAAGGTATGCCCCCATTTTCACCTGTCCCTGCAAAGCGGCTGCGACGCCACGCTGCGGCGGATGAATAGACAGTATACAACCGGGGAATACTATGGGAGTGTGGAGCTTCTGCGCAGATTTTTCGATCATCCGGCCATTACCACGGATGTGATTGTGGGATTTCCCGGCGAGACGGAGGAGGATTTTGAGATCTGCAGGCAGTTCCTGGAGAAGGTGGGCTTTTACGAGATGCATATTTTCAAATATTCCCGGCGCAGGGGGACGGCGGCGGACCGGATGCCGGATCAGCTGACGGATGCGGTTAAAACACGCCGCAGCAGGGTGCTGCAGCAGCTGGAAGCGGTGCAGTCCGGGGCTTTCCGCCGCAGATACATAGACAAAGATGCGGAGGTACTGTTTGAAGAGGCCAGAGAAATAGGCGGGATGCTTTGCCAGGTGGGCTATACCCGGGATTATGTCCGGGTGGCGCTGCCGGTAAAGGAGGATCTGCGGGGCAGGCTGCAGAAGGTACGGATCAGGGGTTTTCTTACGGAGGATGTACTGCGGGCTGAACCACGATAACTGCTGTGATCCGGTTGCAGCTTGCACTTGAAATTTTCTGACAAATAGAGTATGATAAGAAGATAGCAGGATACATCGTGGAGGACATATGCAGGATTTAGGAAATACACAATACTTCAAAGTACAGACAGAACCGGAGACCGGTGTAAAAGTGATTCTTTCTACCGTATATGAAGCTCTGACAGAAAAGGGCTATGACCCGGTAAATCAGATCGTGGGATATATTATGAGCGGGGATCCGACTTATATTACCAGTCACAAGAATGCAAGAAGCCTGATCATGAAAGTGGAGCGGGACGAGCTGGTAGAGGAACTGCTGACCGAGTACATCCGGCATAATCAGTGGCATGCATAGGCGGCTGCAGATGGATGGGACTGTAAGGCGCTGAACAAGGGGGAAGCTATGCGTATCATGG
>JAGANP010000288.1 GCA_017624175.1 Lachnospiraceae bacterium
CGAAATCAATTCTGAGGTTGAACAGCTCTCCGGCGGCTGGGACGATAATATCGGCACGCCCGTCATCATGAAGCTGAATCCGGATATGCTGCCGGTAATGATGGTGGCAGTGGGAATGGACAACATGGAGTATGCCCAGGTCAGCACCTATGTCAACGATACATTGATGCCGGAGGTGGAAAGCCTGGAGGGCGTAGCCAGTGCCAGCGCCATAGGTCTGTTGGAGGAGAGCGTACATGTCATTATCCGGCAGGAAAAGGTGGACGCCCTGAACCGGCAGATCTATGCGGCTATCGACGAAAAGATGCGGGAAGCCGAGGAGGAGCTGGAGGATGGCAGACAGACCATCGCCGACAGCCGACAGGAGCTGGAGGATGGCAAAAAGGAGATTACGGACGGAATCCGGGAGTTAAATGACGGCAGGACGGAGCTTCAGGAGGGGAAAGAGGAACTGAGTAAGACCCAGGAGGAGACTGCAGCGAAGCTGGCAGAGACCAAGAACCAGCTGCTGACGGCGAAAACCAGCCTGGATGCTGCAAAGACCACACTGACGACCAATCTCACTACGGCCAAGGCATTGCAGGCCGGGATAGAGGAGATGGATAAGGTAATCGAAAACACGACGCATTACATAAGCGAGTACGGTAAGCTGATTGGAGGCTTGTCGGTGTCCGGTTCGGATGCGGATATTGACGATCAGACCCGGGAGCAGATCCATCAGTTAAAGAGCGAATTTTTAGGCAGTGATATTGTCAAGCAGATGGCAGCCAATGAGCAGGCGGCGTCCATGATCAACAGGCTGGCGGAACTGGACTGGGCGGAACCGGAGAATTTTCAGACCGTGTATGCCAATCTGGGGCTGATTACCGCCGGGGTATCCACCCAGATCATGTCTCAGCGCAGCAATATGGAGCAGTCACTGAATGCCCTGACCAACGGCCTGGGGGTGGCTGCCTACGAGGAGACGGTAAATCAGACCATGGCCACTATAGAAGAGAATCTGGCAAAGGTCAACAGCGGACTGATCGAGGTGGAAAAGGGCGAACTGACGGCGGCGGTGGAATTTGCCAATGCCGCCTCCCAGATCAATCTGGGGGAGTATCAGATGGAACTGGCGCAGGCCCAGCTGGACGCTGCCCAGGAACAGATCAAAACCGGTGAGGAGCAGCTGACAGAGGCCGAGAAACAGTTACAGGAGGGACAGGAGCAGCTGGAGGATGCCCGCCAGGAGGCTTATGACAGCGCCGATATGACGGAAATCCTGACTGTGGATATGATTAAAAGCCTGCTGACGGCGCAGAATTTTTCCATGCCTGCGGGCTATGTCACGGAGGAGGGCATTGATTATCTGGTGAGAGTGGGGGATAAGCCTACTACACTGGAGGAGCTGGAGGCCCTGCCTCTGATGGATCTGCATATGGACGGCGTGCCCGTGATCACCCTGGGCGACGTGGCGGACGTATTTTACACCGATAATTCGGCAGAGATTTATACCAATGTCAACGGCAGCCCCGGCTGTATGCTGTCCATCCAGAAGCAGACGGGTTATTCCACCGGTGAGGTTTCCGATCTGCTGAAAGAAAAGTTTGCCGACATGATGGAGACGGATGAGGATCTGACAGTGATTACCCTGATGGATCAGGGGATCTATATAGATCTGGTGATGGATTCCATCCTGAGCAATATCCTCTGGGGCGGTCTGCTGGCCATTCTGATCCTGCTGCTGTTCCTGAAAGATCTCCGGCCCACCCTGGTGGTGGCCTGCTCCATCCCTGTCAGTCTGGTGACGGCCATCGTATGTATGTATTTCAGCGGTGTGACCCTGAATATCATCTCGTTGTCCGGCCTGGCTCTGGGGATCGGTATGCTGGTGGATAACTCCATCGTCGTGATTGAAAATATCTATCGGATGCGCAGCGAGGGTCTGTCCGTCCGTGAGGCCGCCATTGAGGGCACCAAAGAGGTGTCCGGCGCTATTTTTGCTTCCACCCTGACTACGGTATGCGTGTTTGCCCCCATCGTCTTTACCGAGGGCATCACCAGGCAGCTTTTTGTGGATATGGGATTGACCATTGCCTACTCCCTGCTGGCCAGCCTGATCATTGCACTGACGGTGGTACCGGCATTGGCATCCAAGATGCTGACAAAAACGAAGGAGCAAAAGGAGGGACGGTTCTTTACCGCTCTGACTAAGGGCTATGTAAAGGTTCTGGGCGGTGCATTGAAGGTAAAGAGCCTGGTACTGGTCCTCTCTCTGGCAATGCTGGTCATCAGCTTTGCCCTGGCCTGGACCAATGGTACCGCATTTATGTCGGATATGGATTCCACCCAGATGACGGTCAGTGTACAGCTGGCAAAGGACGCTACCCTGGAAGAAACGGCAGAGGTGACGGATACCGTGGTGGAGCGGATCATGGAGATTGAGGATGTGACGGATGTGGGCGCTATGGCCAGCACTTCTTCCCTGGCTCTGCTGACCGGCGGCGGGAACAGCAGCACCAATAGTACGGAAATCTATGTGGTGGCCAGTGAAGATAAGAAGCTGAGCAATGAAGAGATTGCACAGATCATTCTCGAGAAGACGGCGGATCTGGAGGCGGAAATTACCGTAGATACTTCCAGTATGGATATGAGCTCCATGGGCGGCAGCGGCATCTCCATACAGGTGCGGGGCCGGGATCTGGATACACTGCAGCAGGTTGCAGGAGAAGTAGCGGCTGTGGTGGAGTCTGTGGAAGGTACCACTCAGGTGTCCGATGGTATGGAGGAGAGCAGTGAGGAACTGCGGATTACCATTGATAAAGAAAAAGCGGTGCAGTACGGGCTGACAGTGGCCCAGGTATATACCCAGATCATGCCCAGA
>JAGANP010000289.1 GCA_017624175.1 Lachnospiraceae bacterium
ATTCATGAGGCTGGCTTTGAGGAGGAATTGGGGAGAAACGCATTCCGGCATACGACTGCGCATATACTGGCACAGGCAGTAAAAAGACTGTATCCGGATACCAAATGTGCAATAGGTCCGTCTATTACAGATGGTTTTTACTATGATTTTGATTTCACCTTCCGCTTTTCCGAAGAAAATTTTGCCGAAATTGAAGCGGAAATGAGAAAAATCGTCAAAGAAAATCTGCAGCTCAAGCACTTCACAGCAGACCGCCAGAAAGCAATGCAGGCTATGGAAGAAAGAAATGAAACATATAAAATGGAATTGTTAATGGATCTGCCGGAGGATGAGGAAATCAGTTTTTACCAACAGGGGGAATATTTAGAGATGTGTGCCGGACCTCATGTAGCATACACCAGTGCAATTAAGGCGTTTAAGCTATTGTCAGTTGCAGGTGCATACTGGCGCAGTGATGAAAAAAATAAGATGCTTACCAGAATTTACGGCACATCCTTTCCTAGTGAAGATATGCTGAAAGAATATTTGAACAGACTGGAGGAAGCAAAAAAGAGAGATCATAGGAAATTAGGAAAAGAGCTAGGCTTATTTGCGCTGTTTGAGGAAGGACCGGGGTTTCCCTTTTTTCTTCCAAAGGGACTGATTTTAAAGAATTTGCTTATTGACTATTGGAGAAAGCTGCACGCAAGAGAGGGATATGCGGAAATATCCACTCCTATTATTCTGAATCGTCAGCTTTGGGAAACATCCGGGCACTGGGAGCATTATAGAGACAATATGTATACAACTATAATTGATGGGGAAGATTTTGCCATAAAACCCATGAGTTGTCCGGGCGGCATGCTTGTATATAAGATGGAGCCTCGCTCTTATCGTGAATTACCTATGCGTATCAGTGAATTGGGATTGATACACAGAAACGAAAAGTCAGGTACTTTACATGGCCTTATGCGTGTTCGCTGCTGTACACAGGATGATGCCCACATCTTTATGACGCCGGAGCAGATACCGGACGAGATAAAGGGTGTTGCCCATCTGATAGATGAGGTATACTCTGATTTTGGATTTAAATATCATGTAGAGCTATCCACAAGACCGGAAAATTCCATCGGAAATGATAAAGACTGGGAAATGGCCACGGATGGTTTAAAGAATGCATTGGATGATCTGAAGCTGCCTTATGTTGTAAACGAGGGGGATGGCGCATTTTATGGTCCCAAAATTGACTTTCACCTGGAAGACTCTATCGGAAGGACATGGCAATGCGGGACAATTCAGTTGGATTTTCAGCTGCCGCAGCGTTTTGAGGCAGAGTATATCGGAGAAGACGGAAATAAGCATCGTCCGATTATGATACACAGAGTTGTATTTGGTTCAATTGAAAGATTCATCGGTATCCTGATTGAACATTTTGCCGGAAAATTTCCATTGTGGCTTTCCCCAGTGCAGGTAAAGATATTACCTATTTCGGAGAAATATATTGATTATGCAAAATAAATAGAACAGGCGTTGAAAAAAGAGGGATTGCGCTGCGAAGTGGATGGAAGGGCTGAAAAAATAGGCTACAAGATAAGAACTGCACAACTGGAAAGAGTGCCCTACATGCTTGTAGTTGGCGAAAAGGAAGTTAAATCGAACAGTATTTCTGTCCGCAGGAGAGACGACGGTGATTTGGGAAGTATGTCAATAGAACAATTACTGGATATGCTTCACAAAGAACACTATTGCATTTCCACAGACATTTTGCTATAATTACATCAGAAAGATTTCAGAGAAAACAGGAGGATACGCAGTGTTAAGATAATCTATGAACAGTAACTACACAAGGGCTCCGGCAGTTATAGCCTACCGATATGCAGGCTGTATTCTTTGTGTAACCGTTTATAGATATCCTGACTGTTTGTTTTATTCTGTGAAAACAGGTGTGCTGCACCTGTGGCATAGTGTATACATGCGGATATCTGCTCCCGGCTGCACAGCCGGGAGTATTTTTATGTGCATCCGGCATGGGAAATTCCCGCACCGGAGCAGCAAGGAGGGATTGCTATGTTACAGGTAAAAAATCTGAATATCTACCATAAAAAGGATCTGCGGCCTCTGGTATCGGATCTGTCCTTTACCCTGAATGACGGGGACAAGGCTGCCATGATCGGCGAGGAGGGAAACGGAAAGTCCACGCTGCTGAAGCTTCTGTATGATCCGGCCCTGGTGGCGGATTATGTGGAATATGATGGAGAAATCATTCAAAATCATCTGGTTTGCGGTTATCTGCCCCAGGAGCTGGCACCGGAGGACAAAGCGAAAACTGTCTATGCGTTTCTGAGCGAGGAGCCTGCTTTTTCGGAGACCGATTACCGGGAGCTGGCCTCTCAGGCAGGAAAACTGGGGATTTCAGCGGATATGCTCTACAGCGATACCCGGATGGAGCATTTATCCGGCGGCGAAAAGGTGAAAATCCAGCTGATCAGAATTCTGTGCAGGAGGCCCAATGTCTTCCTGCTGGATGAACCGTCCAATGATATCGATATCGACACCCTGCAATGGCTGGAGGATTTTATCAACAGCTGCTCTTTCCCGGTGCTGTATATTTCCCACGATGAAACCCTGCTGGAGCATACCGCCAACATGGTGATCCATATGGAGCAGCTGAAACGCAAAACGGAAAGCCACTGCACCGTCCTGCGGATGAACTATTCCAATTATGTGACCAATCGCCGAAACAGCCTGGAGCGCCAGGAACGCCTTGCCAGAGAGGAGAAGGCGGCTTATGAGAAGCAGCAGGAGCGGTTCCGAAGAATCTACGAAAAGGTGGAGTATCAGCAGGATATTATTTCCCGGCAGAATCCCGGAGGGGGACGGCTTCTGAAAAAGAAGATGCACGCTGTCAAGTCCATGGAACGACGCTTTGAGCGGCAGGCGGAAAATATGACGCAGCGGCCGGAAACGGAGGAGGCAATCTTTTTCCGTTTTGCTCAGGGAGATGGCATTCCTGCGGGAAAATGGGTGATTGATTATGAGCTTCCCCTGCTCACTGCAGGCGATCAGGAACTGGCCCGAAATATCCGGCTGCAGCTCCGAGGCCCGGAAAAGGTCTGCATCATCGGAAAAAACGGCGTGGGCAAAACCACTCTTCTTAGAAAAATAGCGGAGGAGCTTTTATCCAGAACAGATATTTCTGCTGCCTATATGCCCCAGAACTACGAGGAGCTCCTGCCTGCGGACCGTACACCGGTGGAATATCTGTCCCAGACCTGGGATAAGGAGGAAAACACCCGGATCCGCACTTATTTAGGGAGCATGAAATATACGGTGCAGGAGATGGAGCATACCATCCGAGATCTGTCCGGTGGTCAGAAAGCGAAGCTGCTGCTCCTGAAAATGAGTATGGAACACCGGAATGTGCTGATCCTGGATGAACCCACGAGAAATTTTTCCCCTCTGTCCGGACCGGTGATCCGGGATATGATACGAAGCTTTCCCGGAGCCGTCATCAGCGTCTCCCACGACCGAAAATACATCCAGGAGGTCTGTGACAGGGTACTGGAGCTAAGCAGCGAGGGGCTGCGGACAGTGGAACAATAGAGCTGCCCATACCGGATTCCCCTTTTTTACAAGTCACATTGTTGTAAGTATCTCTTCAGCAGAAAAGCACAAAAATAGGGCATGGTCAGAATATGATTGTTATAACCCACGTTTCCCGCACATAATTTCAGCGCATTTTGAATATCGGGATATTTTTCTCCTGCAATTAGGGCCTGCAAAGATTTTGCAGTGCCGTTTCTGGCCTTGACTTCCAGGGGAAGCAAACTTTTTTTCGTGCGTACAAAGAAGTCCTGTTCCAGTGTGGAATCCTCCCGCTTATAGTAATATAATCCCATACCGCATTTGGTCAAAGCTTCTCCCACAATATTTTCATATAAGGCACCCTTGTAAACGCCCAGATTCTTATTGACCCGCAGATCCTCCTGGGATTCATCATCCAGCATGGCCACAAGCAAACCGGTATCTGCAAAGTAGAGCTTAAATTTGCTTTCATCATAATTGCCCTTCAGCGGCAGCTCCGGAAAATGCAGGCAATTACAGATCTCCACTATTCCCGCATCACAAAGCCACTCGATACAGCCTCGATAATCCTTGAATCTTGCTCCTTTTGCCACCTTGGAAATCTGGAATTTTTTGTTTTCTTTTGCAAGCTGCGGCGGAATCTGATTAAATACATTAAGGATTCTGGCCTGATCCATGCCGTCTGCATATTTACGGATATCCTCTTTATAGTCCTCAATTAATTGCCTCTGGATTTGCAGTGTTCCCTCAAATGTGCCTTTTTCAATATACTCCCGCTCCACTGCCGGCATACCGCCCAGAATGCAGTAATCCAGAAACAGTTCATTATACACGGACATTTCAACCGCATTAAAAGGCTTTAACTCCAGAATATGCGTCAACATTTCATCAATCGCTGTATCGTCATATCCTTTCGCCCATAAAAATTCCTCAAAATCCAGCGAGTACATTTCATAATCCGTCTTATACCCCACACTGTTGCTCTCAATCTGCTGATAATTGATGCCCAACAGAGAACCACTGCAGATCACGTCAAAACGCCCGTCTATTTTAAAAAATTTTAATGCCGTTGCAATATTCGGAAAAGCCTGCAGTTCATCAAAAAAAAGAAGCGTATTTCCGGGAATAAAGCGCTTAGCGGGGTCAATACGGGAAATATTCTTAATAATATCATCTGCCTTATAGCCATCGGCGGTAATCATATGATATTTAGGCTCTTCGACAAAATTGATATATACAACGCTGTCATAATTGGCAGAAGCAAACCGCAAAATGGATTCTGTTTTTCCGATCTGACGAGGTCCTTTAACAATCAGGGGGTTTCTTTCCGGATTGCTCTTCCATTCGGTAAGATACCTGTCAATCTTTCTTTTCAGATAAAGCATACTGCCTCACTCCTTCCTGTTTTATATTATACAAAAAATGAGCGACTTATTCAATATAAATTACAAAAAAATGAGCGAGTTTTTTGCTCTCCATTTCTGCACACAAAAAAGGAACCCATCCGTTATCCGGACAGCGGGTTCCTTTTTCTGTCAAATGCCTGTCACGCTACAGCAGCAGAATATATACCAGCGTCAGCCCCAGGCCCACGCAGAACAGCAGAAGGCCGAAAGACAGGCTGCGGCGGATGATGAAGCCGTCCTCCCGGATCTCCGCATGCTTCATCGCCAGCAGATGCACATATTCCCGGCTGGTGGGACTTCTGCGCTTCCAGGTGCGGTTGCCCAGCCACTGGATCCCGTTCAGCACATGCCCCATTGTCTTGGTCAGCAGATTGCCCTCCGGCAGTTCATAGGGCAGCGGGCTGTCCCGATACAGTGTCTTACGCAGGATTACCACCAGCAGATCCACCACGCTGTCCAGGATCCGGCACAGAATACCGCAGAGCAGGGATAAAAGTCTCAGAAGCGGCCGGTAAAGCAGCTCCTCCAGATCCAGCCAGGCGGGCCAGCGATTTACATAAACCGATTTTGCTTTCTTCAGCAGACCCCGGACCACTGCCAGGTACACCACTGCACCGATCCCAATAGAGATCAGCGCCCCGGACAGATTCCTCCAGCTGTAGTAAGCCACCGCTTCTCCTGCTTCCTGCAGGCCCATAAAGCCCTGACCCAGCCGGGCAGCCCGATCCATGGTCACATGGGGAACCAGCCCCCATACCAGCAGGATCACCGCACTCACCGTCAGCGCAAAGCCGCTGGCCCGGTTCATATAGGGCTTTTTCTCCTCATAAGCGGCCTGCCTTGCGGCATCCGCATTTTTCTCCACAAAGATGGCTACAAACAGCTTCGCCATATAGGCTACCGTCAGCCCGCCGGAAAACAGGAAAATCCACTCAAT
Source organism: Lachnospiraceae bacterium (assembly GCA_017624175.1). Lineage (GTDB taxonomy): Bacteria > Bacillota > Clostridia > Lachnospirales > Lachnospiraceae > Acetatifactor. Next base: position 5,908 of record JAGANP010000289.1, read on the forward strand.
GGCGGTAAACAGCCCGCCTCCGCCGTATTCCACAATACTCTCATGGAGCAGAGTCTTGCTCACATAGCCCCCGAACAGCGGGATACCGCCGATGGCCAGAGCTCCCACCAGAAAGATCCCCTTCAGCAGCGGCTTCTTCCGTCCATATCCCCGGATCACATTCAGATCCAGCGCATGTACATTCATATAGATCACACCGGCCGCCATGAACAGCACCAGCTTAATCAGGGAATGATTCACCATATGCAGCAGGGTGCCATGTACTGCCAGGGCATTTTCCTCCCCCAGCAGGCCCTGCATGCCGATGCCCACCAGGATAAAGCCGACCTGGGACATGGAGGAGCAGGCCAGCGTCCGCTTCAGATCCACGGAAAATACCGCCAGCAGGGCGCCTCCCAGCATGGTAATCACGCCCAGCGCCAGGATCAGCATCCCCCAGGCGCCGTCATGATAAAACAGATTACAGCTGAGAATCAGGATGCCGTAGATACCGGTCTTGGTCAGGATACCGGACAGCAGCGCAGAAGCCGGCGCCGGTGCCACAGGATGGGCCTTGGGCAGCCAGATATGCAGGGGGAAAGCGCCCGCTTTGGCGCCGAAGCCCACCAGCAGACAGACACCGGCCGCATACAGAAGCTTTTTGTTTTCACAGCTCTCCGCCGCTGACAGCAGCCCGGCGATCTCCACCGTGCCCAGTTCATGAAACAGCAGAAAGATCCCCATGAGCATCACCAGTCCGCCGATGACCGCCACCGCCAGATAGGTCTCCGCCGCCCGCAGGGAGGGCGCATTCTCTTCCTGCGCCACCCACACATAGGAGGTAAAGGACATTATCTCAAAGAAAATAAAGGTGGTCAGCAGATCCGCCGACAGAAATACGCCCATGGTGGCTCCCAGCGTCCACAGCAGGAACAGGTAAAAACGGCTCACATGCTTATGATGGGTAAAATACTCCCCGGAAAGCAATGTGGTCATGGCCCACATCAGAGCCGCCACCAGCGCATAAATCAATCGGAAGCCGTCCATCCGAAAATGCAGCCCGAAGCCGCAGATGCCGGGAATCGTATATTCCAGCACTGTTTCAGAGGTCTCATACAGATGCAGCAGCATGATCTGGGATTGCCGGTAAAAAAGTACAGCCAGCGCCGCCGCAATCAGCAGTTCTGCCGCTGCCGTGCCCACCGCCAGTATACGCCCGGCCCGGCCCATTCCTTTGCCGCCCCGGCTG
>JAGANP010000033.1 GCA_017624175.1 Lachnospiraceae bacterium
GCTTGTAACGCACCGATCAAGCAGCTGTACAACCTGGGCGTGGAGATCGAGGAGAACTCCGAGCTGGATCTGTTCGAGGCATTTAACAAGCATGCCGGTGACGAGAGAATCCCTGCCAAGGTTGCCGAGATGGCTGAGGAGCTGGGCGCAGGCAATAAGAAGCCCGAAGTTCTGGAGAAGCTGGCTCAGTATGAGCTGACACTGCTTGACTGGGTGGAGGCACACAGAGGCTACCGGAAGTATGTTGCTATTGCCGGTAAGTGCTGGCCTGTATTCCAGACCCAGTTTGGTTTCGTTCCCTGCTATGTGAACAGCCGTCTGACCGGTATGGGTATCCCCGTATCCTGTGAGGTGGATATCTACGGCTGTCTTTCCGAGTTCATCGGTACCTGCGTGAGCCAGGATGCCGTTACGCTGCTGGATATCAACAACTCCGTGCCTGCGGATATGTATAAGGAATCCATTGAGGGCAAGTTCCCTTACACCCATAAGGATACTTTCATGGGCTTCCACTGCGGCAATACCTGTTCCAGGAAGCTGGCATTCTGCGAGATGAGAAACCAGAAGATCATGGCAAGAAGCCTGCCCGTAGAAGTGACCAACGGAACTCTGGAGGGCGATATCGCTCCCGGCGAGATCACGTTCTACCGTCTGCAGTCCACCGCTGACTGCAAGCTGCGTGCTTACATTGCCCAGGGTGAAGTACTGAACGTACCCTCCAAGTCATTCGGCTCTATCGGCGTGTTTGCGATTCCGGAGATGGGACGTTTCTACCGCCATGTGCTGATCGAGAAAAACTATCCTCATCACGGCGCAGTGGCATTCGGCCACTTCGGCAAGGCACTGTATGAGGTATTCAAGTACATCGGCGTACCCGTGGAGGATCTGAACTACAACCAGCCCAAGAGTCTGCCTTATCCCACAGAGAATCCGTTCTGCTGATAAGAGGAAAAGCGGATACATAAGGAGAAATACAAAAGGAGCAGAGGCGTTAAGCCACTGCTCCTTTTGTGATGCGTTTTTGGTAAAAAAAATACATCTAACAGGACAAAAAAGTACATTGTACTTTTGAAATACAGCGACTATACTCTCTAATTGCAAAAATAACAGGTGCTGAATGGAGGTATAAGAAAATGATTAAGGACATGACAAAAGGCTCTCCGATGAAACTGATACTGGGATTTTCCATTCCGCTTTTATTTGGGTTTCTGTTTCAGCAGTTCTATAACCTGGTGGATACGATCATTGTGGGACGGTTCCTGGGAACGGACAATCTGGCAGCGGTGGGCGCCACCGGCTCCGTAAACTTTCTGATTATCGGGTTCTGTATGGGGATCTGCAGCGGCTTCTCCATTCCGGTTTCCCATAAATTCGGTGCAGGGGATTATTCCGGCCTTCGCAGAGTGGTGGCCAACTGCATCTGGCTGACAGCGGCTTTTGCCGTGGTGATGACGGTGCTGACCACATTGCTCTGCCGTTATATCCTGGTGGCCATGAAGACGCCGGATAATATCCTGGAGGCTGCCTATGCCTATATCTGGGTCATCTTCCTGGGGATCCCGACCACCTTTCTCTATAACATGACCTCCGGGGTGATCCGTGCGCTGGGGGACAGCAAAACGCCGGTTATTTTTCTGGTGATGTCCTCCTTTCTCAATATCGGACTGGATCTGTTCTTTATTATCAATCTGCAATGGGGCGTACAGGGGGCGGCCTGGGCCACGGTGATCTCCCAGGGCATATCGGGGCTGTGCTGCCTGCTGTTTATGATAAAGAAATTTGAACTGCTGCACATTCAGAAAGAGGAGTGGGCGCCGGACCGGCATCTGATGAAAACGCTCTGTGGTATGGGGATCCCCATGGGACTGCAGTATTCAATCACCGCCATCGGCAGTGTGATTCTGCAGAGCGCTACCAACACGCTGGGTTCCGATGCGGTGGCCGCAGTGACGGCAGCGGGGCGGATCGGCGGTTTTCTGGCCTGTCCTTTTGATGCTTTTGGGTCTACCATGGCGACCTACGGCGGACAGAATATCGGCGCCGGAAAGCTGGAGCGGATCAGCCAGGGGCTGAAATCCTGTGTTCTGCTGAGGGCAGGCTATTCCGTGATTGCCCTCTGTATCAGTATTTTCCTGGGAAGACCTCTGGCCACCCTGTTTCTGGATGCATCGGAGACGGCGATCATTGAAAATGTCAGAATGTTCCTGATGATCAACACGGCGTTTTACTTCCCTCTGGCGCTGGTGAATATCATCCGATTCCTGATCCAGGGGGTGGGCTTCCTCACCTTTGCCATTCTGGCAGGCGTGTTCGAGATGGTGGCAAGGGCGCTGGCAGGCTTTATCCTGGTGCCCGCCATAGGCTTTACCGGCTCCTGTCTGGGCAGTCCCATTGCCTGGGTCTTTGCAGACATTTTCCTGATTCCGGCCTATCTCCATGTCAGGAAAAAGCTGCAGGGGCAGCTGGCACGCTCCTGAGGGGCTGATTCCGGCAATATCGGAGGAGGGCTGTATAGAAAGTATTATCCCTTTGCTGTTAAGCATATTAGATGTTGCATAAATCGGATAAGTGCTGTAAACTGGAGGGGAGGGAGGAGAATATCATGCTTATTATTTACGGAACCAAGGATTTCAGACGAGTAAAGGGAAAAACGGCAAAGGAGATGCACTGCCAGAACTGCGGAATGGACAGCCAGTGGAAGCTTACCAATGTGTGGACCTGGTTCTCCTTATATTATATCCCCTTATTTCCGGTGTGGAAAAAGAAAATGCTGGTTTGTCCGAATTGCAGCTGCGGGATCAAGATTACCAAAGATAATCAAGAGCTGCTGAACGATGTGGTGCTGAAGTCTTCAAAAGACAAAGAGATACCGGTCAGCCCTGCACCGACGCAGATCAGTATGTATGCCGCCGAAACAGAGGAAAAATAAGAAAAATAATGCAGAAAGTAAGACGGGAGTCTGGCCGGGCCAGACTCCCGTTATGCATGTATATCAGGTGGCAAAGCCCGCATACTGCGTCATATACAGCTCGTAATACTTTCCCTGTCTGTCCAGCAACTCCTCGTGGCTGCCGCTTTCCACGATTTCCCCGTGATCCATGACCACAATGAGATCGGAATCCCGGATGGTGGAAAGGCGGTGGGCGATGACGATGCTGGTTCTGTTCTGCATGACACGCTGCATGGCGTCCTGAATTGCTTTCTCGGTGCGGGTATCCACATTGGAGGTAGCCTCGTCCAGAATCAGGATCTTCGGATCGGCCACAAAGGCCCGGGCAATGGCCAGCAGCTGGCGCTGTCCCTGGCTGATATTCTCCCCGGAGCCGGTCAGCACGGTATCGTAGCCTCCGGGCAGACTTTGCAGCATATCTCCGCAGCAGCTCATCTCCAGCGCCTGCTGAAGCTGTGCGTCCGTGGCGTTTTCATTGCCGTATTTCAGGTTATGCCGGATCGTATCCGAGAATAGTACCGTATCCTGCAGAACGATGGCCACGTTCCTGCGCAGACTGTCCAGGGAAATATCCCGGATATTCTGGTTGTTAATGCGGATTTCCCCGCTGTCAATATCGTAAAACCGCATCAGGAGGTTGACGATGGTGGTCTTGCCGCTGCCCGTTGCCCCCACCAGCGCAACTTTCCTGCCGGAGGGTACCGTCAGCGTAAAATCATGGATAACGGGATGCTCCGGTTCATAGGAAAACCGCACGTTCTGGAAAGTAACCGTCATGTCTTTTCCCTCGGCCAGCGCCTCTCCGGATTTATCCTCGTCTGCTTCATCCAGTACCATAAATACCCGCTCCGCACCGGCGATTGCGGTCTGCAGCTGCCCGTAGATCTGGGCCAGCTCATTGATCGGCCTGCTGAACTGTTTGGCATAGACGATAAAGGCAGAAATCACGCCCACGGAAATCAGCCCATGGATGGAAAAATAGCCGCCGAAGGCTGCAATGATGACAAAGCCGATATTGCCGATACAGTTTATGACCGGCCCCATCACCCCGCTGAAAATGTCGGTTTTGATACCGGCTTTTGTCAGAGAGTCAGCGGTTTCGCAGAAATTCTCCGCAGTGAGATCCTGATGGTTGTAGGCCACCACAGTACGGTAGCCGGAAATCATTTCCTCCACGGTACCGTTGAGCTGTCCCAGCAGCATCTGCCGTTTCCTGGAGAATTTGCGGACCTTTCCGGACAGGATTTTCGTGGCCAGCAGTGTCAGGATCACCGTTGCACAGCTGAGCAGAGCCAGCTGCCAGCAGTACCAAAGCATGATAGCCACGGTCCCGAGGATGGTCAGGACTCCTGAAAACAGGGAGGGCAGGGACTGGGAAACGGTGGTGGAGATATTCTCAATATCGTTGGTCATCCGGCTCATGACATCTCCGTGGGAATGAGTATCCAGATACCGGACGGGCAGATCCACAATCTTTCCGAACAGTTCCTCCCGCATCTGCCGGACAATGCGCTGGCTGAGTTTGGCGCTCAGCAGATTCTGCAGCAGGCTGCAGCCGCTGTAAAGCAGATAGACCGCCAGCATCAACACCAGAGTCCGGGAAAGAACACCGTCTCTCGTTCCGGCAATGATATCAATGGCATTGCTCTGCAGGCTGGGCGCATAGACGCCGCACAGCGTTCCGCACACCACAATCGCCAGCATGGCAATGACCATGGTTTTTTCATGGATAAAATAGGTAATGATCCGTCTTAGGGCTGCGCCTGCATTTTCGGCGTGCTGTACTTCTCCGAAGCGTTCATGACGGTTCATGCCCGGGATATTTCGTTCCGCCAGCTTCTGTTCATTATGCGCACTCATGCTTTTCCTCCTCTCCGATCTGCGAATGATAGATGTCCTGATATGCTTTGCAGGACTCCAGCAGTTCCTCGTGGGTACCGCAGGCACAGATTTGTCCGTTCTCCAGCACAAGGATTCTGTCCGCTCTGCGCACGGAGGCAATCCTCTGGGCAATGATTATTTTCGTGCTCCGGGGATTGGCTTCCCGCAGCGCTGCATATAAATCAGCCTCGGTTTTCAGATCCAGAGCGCTGGTGGAATCGTCAAAAATCAGGATTTCCGCTGACTTCAGTACGGCTCTGGCGATGGAAAGGCGCTGCTTCTGGCCGCCGGACAGGCTCATACCCCGCTCGGCAACGGCGGTGTCGTAGCCCTCCGGCGTGGAGGAGATAAAATCGTCCGCCTGGGCCGTGACTGCAGCGGCTTTGATGGCCTCCGGTGCCGCCCCCGGTGCGCCCCATGCGATATTTTCCCGGATCGGCAGACTGAATAATTCGCTTTTCTGCAGCACCATGGCAATTTTTTCCCGCAGTGCCTTCTGGTTGTATTCCCGGACATCCACACCGTCCACCAGGACAGCGCCCTCCGTGGCGTCATAAAAGCGGGGAATCAGGCTGATCAGCGAAGTTTTGCCGCAGCCGGTGGCCCCCATAATAGCCAGGGTCTCCCCCTGATGGACCGTCAGGTTGATATGATCCAGCACGATTCGATTGCTGCCGGGATAGGCAAAGGACACGTCCCGGAATTCAATTTCTCCCTGCAGCTTTGTCTCTCCTGCAAAGGACCCATCCTGCAGCTTCGGCTCGCTGTCCAGGATCTCCCTGACCCGTTTCCACGAGGCAATCCCCCTGGAGATATTCTGAAACAGCATGACCAGCATGAGAATGCCGTTGAGCAGCTGTGTGGTATAGGTGATGGCAGCCATGATATTACCGGGCGTTGCGGCGCCGCTGCCCACCTCAAAAGAACCCACCAGCAGAATGACGGCTACCACAATGTACATCAGGGCGTTGATCACCGGATTCATAAAAGCGAAAATCACAAGCACCCGCAGCTGTGTTCTGATCAGTTCGTCGTTGGCTTTTCCGAATCTGACTTTTTCGTAGATCTCCCGCACGCAGGCTTTGATAATGCGGATGCCGGACACATCCTCCTGCAGGATGGCGTTGATGGAATCCAGCTGGGCCTGCAGTCTGGAAAACAGCGGGTTGGCCTTTGCCAGGCAGAAAGCAAGGCAGCCCACAATCAGCGGAAAGGCGCATAATACCACCAGTCCGAAATCCCGATTCAGCCGGAACATGCAGTACATACTGCCGAACATCAGCATCGAGGTACGGATCATGCCCCGTACAAACTGGGAAACAAGATTCTGTACCTGTGTAATATCATTGGTCACCCGGGTTACCAGAGAACCGGTGCCGAATTCATCCAGCTGGGGAAAGGAAAAGGTCATGATCCGGCGGAAACAATCCTTACGGATCTCATTTCCGATATTCTGGCCGGACATATGTACAAATGCGTTATTCAAAGAGCCGCAGAGACCGCCGAACAGGACAAGCCCCACCATCTGAAGTCCCAGCTTCCAGATCAGGTGCAGATCACCGATTCCCCCATTATTTAACCCCAGCACGCCGTAATCCACGATCCGGCTCATGATTCCCGGCTGAACCAAGTCCATGGAAACCTCTCCGATCATAAACAGACCGGCAAGAATCGCATAAAACAGATATTGTCTGATATACTTCCACATGGTTTATTCCCCTTTCCGGCTGTGCGCTTTTCCCCGGTGCCTATGTGATTCATGAATAGATTTCTTCGGTTCTTGTCCGGCTTCGGTGTCCCGATATCGGGTCTGCCAGTCGGCATTCACCTTTTCCAGCAGGGAATGCAGTTCGTTTTTCTCCTCCTCGGACAGACAGGAAAACATTTCTTCGTGGCGCCGGGTACGCTGCGCTCTGGCCTCCGCTGCGGATATTTTTCCGGCTTCCGTCAGCGCAATGTCCGCTGTTCTGCGGTCCGCTTCATTGGGGGTGCGCCGGATATAGCCTGCGCTTTCCAGCTTGGCAATCACCTCGCTGGCAGATCCGGGCTGTATGCCCAGGCGCCTGGTCAGCTCCTGCTGGGTAATGCTGCCGCCGATTTCCTCCAGTACAATCAGGGTGCGTTTCTGGCTCCCCTTGCCCTCGTACAGGGCACGCATCACATGACTCAGATCCCGCAGAGAGATAATCAGCTTATCGTTGAGAGCAGCGGCGTTGTAGCGGGCAGTACGCCAACTGCTGTGGTTTTCGTCTCTATAATTTTTCATGCCTTAAACTCCTTTTATTTGTTTCGGTACCTTGATATTATAGTCCTGCCAGTGGCGGATGTCAAGGTACCTTAAGATAAAACTGCGGATGATGCGCATGGCAAGACCGGAAATTGCAGAAGTGGACCTATATCAACTTTTCCTCCTGCTTGAGTCCACTATATGCCCTTTCTTTCTGCCCAAATAGGTCTAAAGTGATCTCTATATAAAAAAGTACAAGGTATGGTCCACTTTTGGGGGAGAAAAAGTGGACGGCGCAAAATAGTTTTTGTCTATAGGTCCATTTTATCTGCAAAATAGGTAGAAATTTCAAGCCAAAAAAGAAAAAAGTGGACCACAAAAAAGATTTTTTTCATATGGGTCCATTCATTGTCAAAAAACGATCAGGTAAAGCAGGAAGCATTTCCGTACAAATATGGCATTAGGGTAATGGAAATAGAGAAATGAATAAAATTTGACAGGCAATTCGGACGGTGCTACGATAATAGAAAATATAAGGAGAAAGCACAGAATGAATCGTACCCCGCAAGTAAGCTATTATAGGTACCTGTATTACGGACGTATTCGCTTATAACTGAGCCGCAGCAGATGCACAGTTATAAGCCGATAGGTCTTATCTGTCTGTGCATAAAGGAACATATGGGCTGCTTATAGCCTGTATGGAATCTCTCTCTCCCATATTTATCCTGCCGGAGCATCAGAACAAAGGTCTGGGCCAGGCGGTGATTCATAAGGTATTCGCCTTATATCCCGATACCGCCGTGTGGAGGCTGGATACGATTAAACAGGAGACAAGAAACTGCCATCTGTATGAAAAATGCGGTTTTGTCAGAGTGGGAGAAGAGCATATTATAAATTAGCGTATGACCCTGGTGGACTATGAGAAGCTTATATGAATGAGACTTATCTCCGTCTTAACTTTTTAAAATAAATTTTTAGTTTCGTTTGAGTTGTTTTTTAGTTCTTTGAATAAGATTTTAGTTCCTTGCATAAAATTAAAAATAGTGGTAGTATTTAAATATAGAAGCGGAGGAACTGAAATGACAACTGAAGAATTACTTGATAAATTAGAGTTGGTTCAGCAACTGAAATGTGAAACGGTTACGCTGGAACTGAAAAGTGCTGAAAAGGGGTGTCCCAAAAATTTATATGATACTTTATCCAGCTTTTCTAATCAGGATGAGGGAGGAATCATCCTATTCGGTGTGGATGAAAAACAGAATTATAAGGAAGTTGGAGTTTATGATCCACAGGATATACAGAAGAAAATCAATGAACAATGTTTGCAAATGGAGCCGGTTGTGCGTCCTCTGCTTACTGTGGCCGAAAAAAAGGGAAAGTTTTTTGTATCAGCTGAAATTCCCGGCGTGGAGTTGACAGAAAGGCCTGTTTTTTATAAAGGGAAAGGCAGATTAAAGGGTTCATATACCCGTATCGGCGACAGTGATGAGCCGATGACGGAATATGAAGTTTATAGCTATGAGGCTTATCGCAAAAAGTATCAGGATGACATACGAACGGTGTGCAGGGTAACATTATCCGCATTAAATCAGGAATCCCTTGCACGCTATATCGAAAAGTTAAAGAATGGAAAACCCAGGCTTTCACAAATAAATGATGAAAACCTGTGCGAGTTAATGAGTATTACGAGGAATCAGGAGATTACCTTGAGCACCGTGCTGGTATTTTGCCCATATCCGCAGGCGTATTTCCCACAATTATGTATTACAGCCATTGCCGTACCGGGAAATGAACTTGGGGATTTAGGCGATACAGGAGAACGTTTCCTGGATAATCAGCGGATCGAGGGAACGATTCCCGAAATGTTGGAGGAAGCAATTCGTTTTGTAAAAAGGAATATGAAAACAAAGACGATCATTAATGCTGAGAACGGTCAGCGTGAGGATAGGACTGATTACCCGCTGACAGCAATAAGGGAAGCAATCGTAAATGCATTAGTGCATCGGGACTACAGCATTCATACGGAAGGAATGCCCATACAGATCATTATGTATGAAGACAGAATGGAAATTCACAATCCGGGCGGCATTTACGGCAGGATTCGAGTGGATCAGTTGGGAAAAATGCAGCCGGATACAAGAAATCCAATATTAGCGTCCACATTAGAAATATTAGAAATCACGGAAAATCGATATTCCGGTATCCCTACAATCAGAAAGGAGATGGAGAAATATCATTTGGCGGCACCTGAATTTGTGGATGAACGAGGAAGTTTTACAGTAACCTTTTATAAGGCGGAGAGCAATGCCGGAAAAGAAATAAACGATAATGAAGATATGCAGAACCTGATCCTTTTCTGTAAAACGCCGAGAACAAGAAGGGAAATCTGCCAATATTTAGGATTGCATTCTGTAACTTATGCAATTCAAACCTATATTATGCCTTTGGTAAACAGTGGGAAAATCAAATTAAGTATTCCGGAAAAACCCAAGAGCATGAAGCAGCTATATTATAGTGAGTAAATAGTAAAACAGGAACTCAAATTAAGAACACAAAATTTGAGTTCCTATTAAGAAACTAAAGTCCGAAGCAGAAACTAAAATAGAAATGGCTGGTTTTGCATATGCAATTCTTGTGCTGTGTAATACAATTTGTCAAATGAGGTAAAAAATGATAGGTTTGATAGTTGCTCGTTCAAAAAATAACGTTATTGGAAAAGAGGGTCAGATACCCTGGCGGATTAAAGGGGAGCAGAAACAGTTTAAGAAGCTGACGACCGGGAATTTTGTGGTGATGGGGCGTAAATCTTATGAAGAAATTGGGCATCCTCTTCCAAATCGAATGAATGTCGTGGTTTCCAATACTGTTGCCTATTCCGGAGAAAACCTTGTAACAGTAAAGTCACTTCAGGAAGCAATTTCACTTGCCGGAGATGCTGATATTTATATATCTGGAGGGTATGGGTTATTTAAGGAAGCAATACCGTTGGTGGACAAGATGTTTATTACGGAAATTGATTTGGTGGTTGAAGATGGCGATGTATTTTTCCCGGAATTCAACGAAGAAGATTTCGACATATCTGTTGGGGAAAACGGCGGAGAGGATATCAAATATACAAGAATGATTTATACCAGAAAAGGATAGAAAATTTACGATCGGAAAGGCAGGATCGGATGAAAAAACAGCCAACAGCTTACTGCCGTTCCGGGGGCAGAGGCTTTTTCGATAGACAACTTCGTTAGGGGCTGTATGTAAGAGAAGTTCTTGGAAATGGAATATTTCCGGGAACTTCTTTTTTGAGGAGATTCTTCAGAATAAAAAAAAATAAGGAATTGAACAGACCATCTTTATTCGATATAATAGGCGTATGGGAGTTAAAAATTCCAGGCAGCATTGCAGAAAGGAAGTAACGATAATGATACTTCAGAATAAATTAGGCATCACGGATCCGGCAGAACTTGCACGGGTTGAGGAAAAGATAAGCAAAAGAAAAGCGCTGGAAATGTTTGAAAGCGGTTATCTGGATAGCCTGGAAGCGGGAACCTGTAAAACCCTTGCAGAGATTCACAGGTATCTTTTTGGGGAAATCTATGAATTTGCCGGAAAGCTGCGGGATGTGAACATCGCCAAGGGAAATTTTCGCTTTGCTCCTGTCATGTATTTGCAGGCAGCATTAGAAAATATAGAGAAAATGCCGCAGTCTGATTTTGACGAAATAGTTGAAAAATATGTGGAGATGAACGTGGCGCACCCTTTTCGGGAAGGAAATGGCCGCAGCACAAGAATATGGCTTGATCTGATGTTAAAGAAAGAAATCGGTCAGGTTGTGGACTGGAGTAAAGTGGATAAGGAGGATTATCTTTCTGCAATGGAAAGAAGTCCCATTAAAGATATTGAAATTAAATATCTTTTGAAGCAGGCTTTAACAGATAAAACCAGTGACAGAGAAATATATAGGAAAGGCATTGATCATAGTTATTATTATGAGGGATATGCAGTGTACAGGACCGAGGAATTGTAAAACGCTGACAGAGCAGTAATGGCATATGAAGGATTATTTACGAAAAGGAGGCCGATTATGTACAATTATCAGCAGGCGATCGATCATATCATGCAGCAGGAGGTGGAGGCTGGCAATATTGCCGGCGCAGGCTATATGCTGATTCAAGGGGGAAAGCAGCGCTATTTTTCCACCTGCGGCTATGCGGACCGGGAGAAGAAAACGCCCATTAAGCGGGATACCATATTCCGTCTGTTTTCCATGACAAAGCCCATCACGGCGGCGGCAACCATGCTGCTGGTGGAGCGGGGAGAGCTGGATCTGCGGGATCCGGTAAGCCAGTATATTCCCAGCTTCAGGGAGCAGACGGTCTGGAATCCGGGCGGAGAGCCGCAGCCGGTGGTCCGGGAGACGACCGTTTATGATCTGCTGAATATGACCTCCGGGATTCCTTATCCGGAGAACTGGGAGGGCTGCAGTCCCTCCGGCCTGATGATGGATGACCTGTTTCAGAAGCTGAAAGCGGATCAGGCTGAGGGACAGCGGCTGACTACGAGGGAATGGATCGACAGGATCGCCCGGGTTCCTCTGGCCTTTCAGCCGGGAGAGAGATGGATGTACGGTCTGTCTGCGGATGTGCTGGGCGCCGTGATCGAGGTGGTGACGGGCAGGCGCTACGGGGAGTTCCTGCGGGAGGAGATCTTTACGCCGCTGGAGATGGTGGATACAGCTTTCTATGTGCCGGAGGATAAGCTCTGGCGCTTTGCCCAGAACTATAACTGGAATGAGGAAAAGAAAGCGCTGGAGATCTATACCGGATGCAATCTGGGAGAATATTACGGGCCGGATGTATCATTTGAGTCCGGCGGCGCCGGTCTGGTGTCCACCATGGAGGATTACAGCCATTTTGCGCAGATGCTGCTGCAGGGCGGCAGCTATAACGGCGTCAGGATCCTCAGCGAGAAAACGGTGCAGTTCATGCATCAGGACAGACTTTCCCTGTCGCAGAAGGATGCTTTTCTCTGGGACAGCAATTTAGGCTGCGGCTATGGCTGCCTCATGCGGGTGCTGGTGGACCAGGGAAAGGCGGGAACCATCGGCAGTCTGGGCGAATACGGCTGGGACGGCTGGACGGGCAACTATATGACCATCGATCCGGCAGATGATATGGTGATGCTGTATTTTATCCAGAGATGCGGATACAGCAGTACCACGGCGCTGCGCAGGATCAGAAATGTGACCTATGGGGCTTTGAGCCGATTGGAAGAAAGATGAATCTATTAAACGCAGAAAATCTGACAAAAGCATATGGGGTGCGCAAGCTCCTGGATCATGCGGCCTTTTCCCTGCAGGAGGGGGATAAGGTGGGCGTGATCGGGGTAAACGGCACGGGCAAGTCCACTCTGCTGAAGCTTCTGGCAGGGATGGAGGAGCCGGATGCAGGAGAACTGACCCGGGCCAGACATGTGGTGATCGGCTATCTGTCCCAGACGCCGGTATTTTCCCCGGAGGAAACCGTAATTGAGGCTGTCCTGCGCAGCTGCCGTCAGGCCCGGGCCCAGCGGGAACAGGCGGGTTTCGGCGGCGAATGGCAGATAGGGGGCGGCAGTGCAGGCGCAGCTGTGGAACCGGCAGAGGAGATCTGGCAGCAGGAGAATACGCTGGCCGCAGAGGCAAAGGCCATGCTGACCCGGCTGGGTGTGGCGGATTTTGACCAGCTTTGCGGAGAGCTCTCCGGCGGCCAGCGCAAGCGCCTGGCTCTGGTGGCGGTGCTTCTGGAACAGGCGGACATCCTGATCCTGGACGAGCCCACCAACCATCTGGATCATGCCATGGCGGACTGGCTGGAGGGACAGCTGAAGAGCTTCAGAGGGGCGATTGTCATGGTGACCCATGACCGCTATTTTCTGGACAGCGTCTGTAACCGGATCCTGGAGGTGGATCACGGGCATCTCTACAGCTATGAAACCAATTACGAGGGCTATCTGGAGGCGAAAGCCCAGCGGGAGGCCATGGAGGATGCCTCCCAGCGGAAGCGGGAGTCCATTCTGCGGGTGGAGCTGGAATGGGTAAAACGGGGCGCCAGAGCCCGCAGCACCAAGCAGAAAGCCAGGCTGGAGCGCTATGAAACCCTGAAAAACACGGAGGCACCTCAGAGGAGCGGATCCGTGGAGGTATCCTCGGCAGCGACCCGTATGGGCCGTACCACCGTGGAACTGGAGCAGATCAGCAAGGCCTATGGCTCCCGGGTGCTGATCCGGAATTTTACCTATATTTTCCTGAAAAACGACCGGGTGGGCTTTGTGGGTCCCAACGGCTGCGGCAAGTCCACGCTGATGAAGCTGATCTGCGGTCAGGAACAGCCGGATCAGGGGCGCATCACCATCGGTCAGACGGTAAAGATCGGTTATTACGCCCAGGAGATCGGCGAGGAACAGATGCTGCCAAATCAGAGAGTCATTGACTATATCCGGGATACGGCGGAATATGCGGAGACGGCGGAGGGAAAGCTTTCTGCGGCCCGGATGCTGGAGAAATTCCTCTTCGCAGGAGAGGATCAGTACGGATTATTGGGGAAGCTTTCCGGTGGGGAGCGCCGCAGGCTGTATCTGCTGAAGGTGCTGATGGAGGCTCCCAATGTGCTGATTCTGGACGAGCCCACCAATGATCTGGATATTGCCACGCTGCAGATTCTGGAGTCCTATCTGGATACCTTTCCGGGGATTGTCATTGCTGTGTCCCATGACCGGTATTTTCTGGACCGGGTGGTGCGGCGGATTTTTGCCTTTGAGGAGGATGGGAATATCCGGCAGTATGAGGGCGGCTATACGGATTATGCTCGGCGCAGGGAGCAGCTGGCGGCAGCCGGAGCCGGTGAAGCAGGAGGCCGGAACGGTGCGGACGGCAGTAAAAGCGGTGTGCAGCTCCAGGCGGAGCAGTCAGGCAGGAATCGCAGCAACTGGAAAGGTGACCGGCCGAAAAAACTGAAATTCACGTACCAGGAACAAAAGGATTACGAGACCATCGAAGAGGAGATTGCCGATCTGGAAAGCCGGATCGGGACGCTGGAGCAGGAAAGCGCAGCGGCGGCAAGGGATTTTGTAAAGCTGAATGCGATTATGGAGGAAAAGGCGCTGCTGGAGAGCAGGCTGGAGGAAAAAATGGAACGCTGGATGTACCTTGAGGATCTGGCGGCGAGAATAGAAGCCGGTGAATGATCACCGGCTTGTTTCGTCTCTTTTTATGAATCCGAGAGGTCTGATTCTGCGGCAACAGCGGAGGCTACAGCAGATACTACGGCAATAATTACGGCTACAATTATGATTAACAATCCACCAGCCAACAGTATAAACATATCCATCTCCTCCTTTTCCATTCAGTATAGCCTGCTTTGTCAGAAAAAACAACCCTGTCTGTAAAATTTTTTACATAATATGCATAGCTTTTCCGAAAGAATTCAGGTATAATTTAAATAACAGTTCAGTCATAAGAGGATAAGCACTGAATATGCACAGTGCAAACAGCGGGTAAGAGAATGGGGAAAGGAGGCCGGCGCCTCAAATAAGCGGGTTGCCTGCCTGAGGCTTGCAGAAATATGGAAAAGCAGGAACAAAAGGTAGATGTGGTAGACGTATCCAGGCAGAGGACGGAAGAAGGCAGACAGGAGCTATACCTGTATTCCCTGCGGAAAATGGCGGAGCAGAATGTGGATAAAAACAGGAATCCGCTGACGCAGCTCCATAATCTGCGCTCTTTTTTCTATCTGGGTGATGAGATCATCCGGCAGCATCCGGAGCAGCAATATGCAGTGATTACACTGGACATTGCCCAGTTCAAGGCGGTCAATGAATTCTGCGGCAGGGATGCCGGGGATGCCCTGCTGCTTACCATTGCCCATGCGCTTCAGCGGGTGGAGCAGGAGCGGCCCATGTCCATAGCGGCCCATGCCAGAGCGGATGTATTCGCCCTGATGACCGTCTACCGGGAGGAGCAGGAGCTGGTGGATATCGTGCTGCAGCTGAAAGCGGCGGTGGATGAATTTCCCATTGACTGCAAGGTGCTTCCGGCTTTCGGCATTGCGGCCTCCGGTGAGGAGACTCCGGCCGTCAGCTATCTGAAGGACTGTGCCACCATGGCGATGAACACGATCAAGGGGAAATTCTATGCCAGCTATGCATTTTTTGACCAGAAGATGCGCAGGCAGCAGATGCTGGAAAAGAAGATCGAGAACAGCATTGTGGCGGCGCTGAAAAACGAAGAGTTTGCCCTGTATATACAGCCCAAGGTGGATATGGTTACCGGACAGATCATCGGCGGAGAAGCCCTGGTCAGATGGATAGATCCCCAGCAGGGCGTGATTCCGCCTGGAGAGTTTCTGCCGGTGCTGGAGAAAAACGGATTTGTGATCAATCTGGATTGCTATATGTGGGAGCAGGTTTTCCGTATGCAGAGCCGTTTGCTGGCGGAGGGCGGCAGATTGGTGCCCATATCCATCAATGTCTCCCGGGTACATGCCTATGACAAGGGCTTCTGCCACACCCTGTGCCGACTCAGTGAGCAGTATCAGGTTCCGGCCTCCTATGTGCCGCTGGAGCTTACGGAGAGTGCCTTTCTGGGAGATGAGCAGAGAATGTATAACCGGATGAAATTCCTGCAGGGGAAGGGCTTTCAAATCTCCATGGACGATTTCGGGACAGGGTATTCCACGATGAATATGCTGAAAAATCAACCTATGGACGAGATCAAGGTGGATCAGGCCTTTATCCGGGATCTGGAGAGCAACGGAAAGAGCCGGATTGTGATCCGCTATACCATCGGGATGCTGCAGGAGCTGGGAACCGATATTATCGTGGAGGGTGTGGAGACGGAGGGGCAGAAGGACTTTTTGCTGGGCTGCGGGTGCCGGAGAGCCCAGGGGTATCTGTTCTACCGGCCCATGCCCTGGCAGGAATTTGTGGAATTGCTATAAGAAGCAGATTTATGGCTGCAGTCGGAATGACCGTCTGCAGCTCTTTTTAGTTCTGTTGAATTGTTGAAAAAACCTCTTGACAAATCCTTCCGGGAAGAGTATCTTAGAAACTATCCTATATAGGACATCAGATTTCTTAATTTTTTCAGGTAAATCTTCAATTTCTGAAGTTACCCATGATGCAAAGCGCTTTAATGACAATGCGGAATGCGTTGGTGTATTGACGAATGCACGGATGCAGATTTGCTTCCCTTTGGTGATCCAGATGGAAAGAACAGAAAGGACAGGTGAGTTTTTTCACAAATGACAGAAATAAAGGAATCAGGAACCGGTGAAGCGGCCCCCGCAGTGGATTTGTCCGGGCTGCTGGACATGCTGATCAACGACTACTCCACCAGGAAGCAGCCATCCCTGATTCAGATGAAAAAAGGACTGATCAGCCGGGAGGGGTTTCTGGAGGAGGTGCGGCAGTATGTACAGGCCGCATATGGGACCGAACGGCAGCAGGCACAGGAGCTGACCGGCCTGTTTGAACAGTACATTTTCGGCTATTCCCGGATATCCCCGCTGATTGACGACAGGGAGATATCGGATATTCGGATTGTCAGCCATGACAATATCCGCATCAAGCGGCGGGGACAGCGCATGGATGCAGGGATCAGCTTTTTATCGGAGAAAGAGTACCGACAGTTCGTGGACTATGTGGCCACAAAAAATCAGGTCAATATTTCCAATCTGAATGCCATTCAGCGGTTTACGGATGCGGACAGCCATCCGGATTTTATCCTGCGGTTTACGGTTTCCATGCCCCTGGTCAATACCTACAACGAGCCCTATCTCTGTATTCGTAAGGTGCCCAGGGATTTCCCGGAGATGCAGGAGCTGATCCGCAGAGATATGCTGGACCGGGAGCTGGCGGAGCTGCTGATTCGCCGTTTTCGCAGCGGCTCCACACTGATCTGCGGCGGTAATTCCTCCGGCAAGACTACGCTGCTGAATGCGCTGAAAGAGACCCTGCCGGATGATGTGGCGATCCTGGTGACGCAGCAGGCCGATGAGCTGACCACCAAGCGTCACCCGGATATGATGTTTCTCCATTCCCTGCCGGGCAGCGGGGAAAGCCAGGTCAGCTATGATCTGAAAAACATCAGCATAGCGGGACTGACCATGGATGTGGATTTCTTTATCATCGGCGAGGTAAAGGGGGAGGAGGCGCTGTATCTGCTGAATGCGGCCTATACCGGGCAGCTCTGCGCCGCCACGCTCCATGCCCCCTCGGCGGACAAGGCCGTGGACAAGCTGGTGGATTATGCCATGTACGGCAGCCGTTATATGCGGGACGAGCTGATGAAGATGATGGAGTGCTTTACCACCCTGGTTTTTATGGAAAAGTATAAGGTGCGGCAGGTGTACCGGAACCGGGGCTGGAATCAGGAAACAAAGGAGATGATGTATGAGCGGTTATATTAAGATACTGCTGCTGGCGGAGCTGGCAGGGGGGTTTAGTGCCCTGTTTCTGTGGATCCACAGGGGAAGTCTGCTGCATCAGCTGTGGAAAAGAGCCTACGATTCCCTGGAAACAGCGGCGGCAAGGCGGGTGCATGACAATCGGCGGAGCCTGCAGCTGCTGCAGGGACGAAAGGGCTTCTGGCAGCGTATGGAACAGCGGCTGTTATACAGCGGAATCCGCAGGCATTTTCCCCATCTGACTCCGGAGCTGTGGATTCTGGGAAATCTGGCAGCGGGAACCCTTTGTTATTTTCTGGCGCTGGTACTGGGAGCCCCTTGGCAGATGGCGCTGCTGGCTCCCGGCGCTCTGTGGCTGCTGGTGTACGCAGCCGTGAACCTGGGCATGGCCCGGCAGTTTAATGCCACGGATGAGAACCTGATGAAATTCCTGGACTTCCTGGGAAATTACAGCATTACTGCGGGAGAGATTACGGCGGTGCTGCAGCAGGTCAGTCCTTATGTGGGGGAACCGCTCCGGCATGTATTGGATGCGTGCTATTACGAGGCCCAGACCTCGGGAGATACCGGCATTGCCCTGCTGGCCATGGCGGAGAAGCTGCAGCATCCCAAGTTTCAGGAGCTAATCAGGAACCTGGAGATCAGTATGCGGTATTCGGCCGATCTGACGGTACTGGTGTCCCAGAGCAGACGGTCGCTGCGGGAATATACCCGGATGCGGCAGGAACGCAGGGCTCTGGCTCGGGAGGCCTGGGTCAACATGCTGATCCTGGGGGCCATGACCATCGTGATTTTAAAGGCGCTGGAGAACCTGGTGGGCATACCGCTGTCGGAGATCCTGCTGCATACGCTGCCGGGAATCGGCGCCCTGACCGTAATCGGGGTGATTCTGCTGCTGTTTTACCGGCAGGTGCGGCTGCTGGATCGGTAGGAAAATGTCCGCATCCCGGGCATTTTCCACATAACCTGGAGATATATGTATTGGTGCAATAACCCAGGCACGGCCTGTGTTATGCATGTGGAGGCAAGGATGAATGAAGTAACCATACACAAAATTCTGCAGGCGGTCCAGCTGCTGATGGCGCTGCTGATCGGTCTGCAGCTGCTGAGGATGGCCCTGGGAGGGCGCACCGGGGAGGTGGTGCTGCGGGCTTATGATACCCTGTGCATGCACGCCCGCCGGAAAAAGGGAAGATTCTGGGATTATCAGAAATGGGAGGAATTCCTGCGGACCAACGGCGCCGCCTATCACTACGGCGGATGGATCAACCCGGTCAGCTATCTGACGCTCTGCCTGGCTCTGGCAGGCGCCGGGTGCATCATCGGGCTTTACCTGGGACTTCTGCCGGGAATTGCGGCAGCAGTGCTGGCAGCCTGTCTGCCGGGGCTTCTGTTGGAACGGATGAACCGCCGGGACAATGAAGCCATGCTGCCGGATCTGAATCTGCTCTATCATGCGCTGGCCATTCAGATCCGGGCAGGCGTTTATGTGACGGATGCCCTGGCGGAGGTATACGGCAGCGTAAAACAGATCCGGCTGCGGGACGGCCTCCAGGCGCTGTCCGGAGACATCGTGATGAAAGCGGATCTGGGGGATGCGCTGGAACGGTTTCAGGGACAGTTTAATAACCGGTATATCGACTCTCTGTGCATTACCATTCTGCAGGCCATGGAGTCGGGACAGGCGGTGGAGCTGCTGGGGGATATTGCGGATCAGATCCGGGATATGGAGCTGACGCTGCAAAGCCGCAAAAAGGAAAGGCTGGACCGCAGCGTCACCTTTTATCAGCTGGGTATATTTGCTGCCATTATTGCAGTGGTACTGTATGCCTGTGTGGAGCACATGTTTCAGAACAACATGTTTATGAGTTGAGTAAAACTAAAATAAAGGAGAAAATTTATGAGATTATTAAAAATAAAGACAGAAAAATGGGAAAAGAGAGAAGCCGGACATACCGGAAGCGGGAGGCTGCGGCGGTTATTTACCGGCAAAAGCAGCGGTATTGACGGATTACTGGTGACGGTGGGGCTGTGCATTATTGCTCTGCTGCTCTGCGTGGTCATGAAAGATAAGCTGGAGGTTTTCATCGGTACGATAGTGGATTCCCTGACCCAGAAGGCCATCCAGATCCTGGGGTAGGAGGTCGTATGAAAGGAAAGCAGAAAGGCTCCGTACTGGACTTTATGACCGTGGGGCTCTGTATTCTGGCTTTGGCAGTGGTGCTGACGGCTTATTTTGCCTGCAGTGATCTGCTGCTGCGCAAGGGACAGATCAGCCAGATCGCCAGGTGCTATATTCTGAAGATGGAAACCATGGGATGTCTGACAGAGGGGGAGAAAAACAATATGCTGGCGGAGCTGCAGGCTGTGGGGCTGCAGGCAATAGATCTGACAGGTACCACGATGAATCCGGTGGAATACGGAGACTGCGTGATTCTGCAGATCCGGGGCAGGATACAGGCTAGCATGTGGAGGGAGGATCATGATCTGTTTCAATCGGTTTTTACGGCCCGGGAGGTGCCGGTGGAAGAACGGCGCATGTCCACTGCCAAGCATTAAGCCTGCCGGTAACAGGAGGGCCTCAGGAGAGAGCGGGCAGGTGGATCTGGCCGTGGCCATGTTTTTCTTCCTGCTGGTATTGCTGGGGGTGTTGTTTCAGTTTAAGACCGGCAGCTATATGGCGGCGGGGGCGTTTGTGGAGGACGCTCTGGCGGCGTCGGAGCTGGCCTCGGCCCTGATTGATGTGGAGGAATACGGCAGAACCCATGAGATCCGGATAGCGGACCCGGCGGCAGCCTTTGCCATCTACCGGGATGCGCTGCAATATAATCTGGCGCTGGATGAAGCCGGGTACAGTGCCAGGACGGAGCTGCTGACCGGCAGGGTACAGATCCGGCAGTACATTGTCTATAATGTGCAGGGAACGGAAGTGCAGGTCACCGGGTATGACGGGCAGGGGAACTGCATTCTGCAGGAAAAGGGTGTTACAGGTACGGTTTGTACCCCGGAGGGCATGCCGGTGGAGCATACCACGATTTACAGCCGGGCCGGCTTTCAGGTCGATGGGCTTTTCGACACCGTCATAGAAGCAGAGAAAGAAAAAAGTGTGGATATAGCGAGGGATGAAAGTGAAAAGTAAAGAAAACAGACAGAAAAAAGGCCTGCCGGGAATTCTCCTGGCGGCATTTGCGGCAGCGGCCATCACCTATGTGCTGCTGCTGAATGTGGAGAAAAATGCGCTGAGCGCCTATGAAAAGGCGGACTGCTGGGTGCTGACGGAAACGCTGGAGAAAGGGACGGAGATCACGCAGGAGAATCTGGGGAGGATTTTCAGCCGGGTTCAGATAGATCTGCAGCGGATCCCCCAGGAGGCGGTCACGGATCCGGCCGTTCTGCTGAACAGCCAGGCGGCCATCTCCATCCCCCAGGGCAGTATCGCCACGGGGGCTATGTTTGTCCCGTCTGCGGAGGAAAGGGCATCGCTGGAAAAACCGGTGATTGCCGGGTGTAAAGCGGAGGATCTGTATCAGCTGGTCAGCGGGACGCTGCGCAGCGGAGACCGGATTCATATTTATACGGTGGACGAGGAGCTGGGAGATACCTACCTGATCTGGGACAATGTTATGGTATACCAGACCTTTGACTCGGCGGGAAATATGATCCAGCCCCAGGATACCGTATCCGCCGCTGCCCGGATCAATGTACTGCTGGAGGAAGGAAATGCAGAGCTTTTTTACAGGGAACTGTATCGGGGCTCTCTGCGGGTAGTAAAGGTATGGGAGTGAAGAAGAGAAGATGGGGAGCGTTTCTTTTTCTGCTGTGCCTGTGGGGAATGGTACTCTGCGTGCAGGCCGGGAGCGGGGCACGGATTTCCTACAGCCCCGACGGACAGGCCTTTACCACCTGCAGCGGAGATACCTCTGCCGTATGGTATGAAAAGGGGATGAAAGTGCGCATCCGGGAAGAGACCGGAGGTCTTGAAGCGGGTCCGGGAGAGCATCTCTATTATTGGAAGCGCACCGGCAGTATCCCCATTGGCTACTGGGAGGTGGCGCACCCTTGCGGAAAATGCATTCATAAGGATTATGGGACGGACACCACCTTTCAGCAGGTTACTTTTGGACGCCGGAAGTGCGGCAGAAATTATTACTCCGGCTGGCTGGGCTATTGTGCGGACTGCGGCGGAGCCGTGATAGATTTTCTGGTCTATATGAATGGGGATACCGCAGCGGCGCTGACGGAAGTGCAGACCGGTACGGGCTATTATTATCTCTGCCCCTGGTGCAGCAATCTGGAACAGGCCACGGAGATCCTGCCCCACACCTGCCAGGGGGTCTCCGCCAACCGGTATACGGTGGTCTATGAGGCCAACGGGGGCAGCGGATATATGGCCCCCAGCGCCCATATGTATAATGACACACCGGTCTATGAGGGGCGGGAGATTACGCCCCAGACCACTCTGTCCCTGTGCAGCTTTGAGCGGATTGGCTATCGCTTTGCCGGTTGGAATACCCAGCCGGACGGCAGCGGTCAAAGCTTTGAGGACGGCGCTGTGATCCGCAATCTGTCCCAGCAGGAGGGAGACCGGGTGAGCCTGTATGCCCAGTGGCGCAGAAGCAGGTCCCTGCTGCGCATTGACCCCGGGGGAGGCAGTTATCAGGGCAGAAAAGGGGTTACGGCGGCGGAGGGGGATTACGGCAGCACCTGTCAGCTGGACAGCAGCAGGCTGACACCGCCGACCGGTTACACGGTCACCTTTGACGCCCGGGGAGGCAGTCCGGTGAAGAGTATTACCGGCAGCCAGCTTTTCCGGGAATGGAAAATGAGCACTCCCTTTTATGGAAAGCTGGAGGGAAATGTTTACCGGTATCAGGGGGAGGACGGAACGGAGGACCGGGTCACTGCGGTCTATACCCGGCAGAGTATCATTTTGCCGGAGGCGGAGAAAAAAGGAGTATCCTTTGGCGGCTGGTATTACGATCCCGAGTGTACGCAGCCCGCAGGAAGCGCCGGGAGCAGCTTTACCCCGGACGGGCCCGTTACGCTGTATGCCGGTTGGGTGGAGCTGCAGCTGCAGGCCCAGGATAACTATTCTGCAAACAGCGGCAGGGGCGCCGTCAATCTGAACTGGAGCCAGCAGGACAACGCCCGTAAGACCTATAAGCTGTATCAGCAGAGGGAGGGCGGGGAGTGGCAGCAGATCCGTACGGCAACGGATATCGGCGCTGCTCCCAATGTATCCCGCAGCCTGACGTATACCGGCAGTCCGGGCAGCTATCTGGTACCCTATACCGGTTTTTACCGGCTGACCCTGACCGGCGCCCAGGGGGGCGGCTGCGGCAGCATGCAGGGAGGAAAGGGCGGACTGGTGGAGGGCGTCTTTTACCTGTCCCGGGGCGAGCGGCTGACCTATGTGCTGGGCGGCCGGAATGGGTATCATGGAGGCGGCGCTGCTTCCGCCTACGGCGTGGGAGGAGGAAGCAGTGAGCTGTCATCGGACCGCCAGGGCCTGCTGCTGATTGCCGGAGGCGGCGGGGGAGCCACGGACACACAGGACGGCATGCCCGGCGGTTCAGCCGGGAAAAATATAAGCGGCCGGGACGGGGAGAGCGGAAAGGCCGGAGGCGGCGGAGGATATCAGGGAGGCGCCGCAGGCGTCTGGGAAACCCATCAGCATACCGCTGCCTGCCGCCATATCCATACGGGAGATGCAGGCAGCGGCGGTGGCTGTTATACGGAAGTATTACGCTGCGGAAGCACTGCGTTCCGACAGGAAGAAAAGGAAAGCAGATTTTATTACGGCAACAGGGATGGCAACGGCAATCTGATCTACTGTCCCCGCTGCGCCAGCTATAGCTGCAGCGGGCATATGGACCGTTTTTACCGTTATATCTGTACCGGGTGCGGGACGGATTATGATGAGAAGAAGCCGGCGGTCTGTACCGTTCAGACCGGCTATGCCCTGGGCTGCGGCAGAACGGACAGCTATATCTGCGGGTTGACGGAGGGACAGGTGCTGGCCTCCTCCCCTGCCTATGGGGGCTCCAACTATATCCAAACGGCTGCCTGCAGCAGCCATACGGAGCAGGCAGGCTGGCAGAGCGGAAACGGCCGCCTGCAGATTACTTCCCTATCCCTGGGGTACCTGGAGAGTAATCTGCTCAACGGCGTGGCGGCGGCAGATCTGGGGAAACCGGAGAAGATAGATTTGGATACCCTGCGCCTGATTGCTCTGGGAGAAAATCAGATACGGGTATGCTTCAAAAGACCGGAGGATACGGGTACCACCTATTATCATAAGGCGGAATCCTATGTGCCGGGATCGGACCGGATGCTTTGTCAATCCAATATTACGGCCAATACCCTGACCACGGGGATACAGGGATACCGGTATGTGGTGGATCGCAAGGCAGATACCGAGGTAACAGCCGCACATCAGTGGTATGGGGATCAGGGCAGCAGTCCGTCCCTTACCGTAACCATGGACAGCGGGCAGCAGTATCTCCATATGGCAGCCCAGGACAGAGCGGGAAATCTGGGGGAGACGATTCACATTCTCTTCTCGGAGCAGATGGTGATGGCATGGCCCGTGCGGACGGAGCCGATCCGCATCGCATCGGACAGCTCCGTATGGCCCGGGGAAGAGGAGAATACCTACTATGTCCGGGCGGGGGAAAGCGCTCCCTTTACCGTATCTTTTACCGGCGCTTTGTGCGGCCCGGCCCGAGAGGACTATCAGATTACCCATCTGTTTTTTGCCTCCTGGGATCTGACCGCCGGAGCAGAGGAGGGCAGGCTGGGAATCATCACCCCTGCCAGAGACAGTATTTCCCGGGGAACCTTTACCTATCAGGCCGCCCAGCTGCAGAAGCTTTCTGTGGGAAAGCCCTGTGTGGGAGACGGTTCCTATACCGTCACCAGGCGCAGCAACAGCTGCAGGGATCTGGACATTACCCAGAAGCTGTATCTGCCCGGGGGACTGGACGGGCACAGAATCCGCCTGACTCCCGCAGCGGCAGCAGTAAGCGGCAGGGAGAGCGTTACCTCTGATGAGGCACAGGATCTGCAGAACAGTATCTGGCTGATCGGGGACGCTGCACCGCCGGTTATCAGCGGTATGGAACAGCTGGAAGACCTGGACTTTCTGGAACAGCCGGAGGCAGATTTCCCAGAAGTGGAGCTGACGGCCTGGGATGAGGACAGCGGCCTGGCTGAGTTTTATGTGGAGGTATACAATCAGGATAACGGAAGCACCCAGCGGTTTTCGGATCAGGGTACGGGGAAAATCCGGCTGCGGCTCTCCAGTCAGGAGGCGCTGTTCAGCGGAGACTTTACGGTAATTGCCCATGCCATAGATCATGTGGGAAACGAAGCCGCAGCGGGCAGCAGTCTGCAGGGGCTGTCTCTGCAGGTAAAGCTGGAGCGCATGCTGGAGCCCCATGACCCGGTTTTTAAAGCCGGGGAAAGCGGCATTCTGTCCATTGTCACCACCGGTTATGTGGAGCGGGTGGAGGTAATCTTCCCGCCGGAGATGACCGCTCTGGATCCGTCTCTGAACCGGGTTTATACCTATAGGATACCGGATTACATGCAGGAGGAAAAGCTGACCTTTATGGTGCCGTTGCAGATGCCGGACATTGTGTCGGAGATTACCGTCAGAGCGTATAAAAGGGATACCGGCATAGAGGAGCATCCCCGGCTGACCACCTTAACCGTGGACGGAAATGTGCTGGATGAGCTGCGGACGAGACTGAGATGAGGAATGAAGAAAGATGCTGCTGTTTTGGGGATTATTCGGCCTGCAGATCACATGGATGCTGGCTGTTTTACAGGGAATTAACCGGCTGGATCCGGGAGCAGGGATAAAAATGGACGGGGAGGCCCTATGCATTCTGCTGGCGGGGAGCGGCATCGGGGCAGGATATATGGTCTGCTGCCGCAGTGAGGGGCAGGGAGCCATGGGGATCGGGTATCTGGTGCTGGCGGTCTATCTGGCGGTATGCACAGTGACGGACAGACAGACCTGTATGGTGTATGATTTCCTGCAGCTGCCCGCAGCGGCAGCAGGCGGGGTTATGGCCCTGCGGGGTTGCCTCCCGCCGGAGTGCGGCGCCGGACTGATTGCCTTTGCCCTGCTGCAGTACCTGGTATTTATGCGCCTGTATGGAAAAGGGGACGGTATGGCCTTTCAGATCTGCAGTCTGTATATTGTCAGCGGAGGAGGCCGTTTCGAGTCCCTGCTGCTGCATATGGCCATGGCCTTTGGCCTGCTGGGGATCATACAGCTTTTTCGGGGCAATCTCAATAAAAGAGGGAACCTGAAGCTACCGGTTCCCTTTCTCCCCTATATCGCCTGCACGGTTCTGTGGTTTTTGTAAGGTGCGGGAGAGCTTATGCACCCGCACATAATAGGCGCTGATCAGAATCAGGTCCGCACCGATCCAGGCCAGGATCTCCGCATAGAAGATGCCCTCCTGGTGCAGGATCCTCGGCAGGGTCAGTGCAGCTCCGGTGCGCATGACAAGCTCTGCAATGCCGGAGACCATGGGCAGTACCGTATCCCCCATCCCCTGCAGGGAGGACCGGTAGAGGTGCAGCAGATAGAGAATTGGCAGAAAGACGCTCATAACCGTCAGATAGTAATAGCCAATATCGGTTGCTTTCTGTACCTCATCGGGGGTGCCGGTGATGAAAGAACCCACCAGGAACCGCCCGGCCAGCAGCATTGCCCCGGCAATGATCACAGAGGTCACTATGGCAATGCCGATGGCGTGCCGTACGCCCTGGCGGATCCGTTGATAATGGCCTGCGCCCAGGTTCTGGCCCACATAAGTGATCATGGCATAGCCGTAGGAGGTGGCGGCGATCTCCAGGATTCCGTACAGCTTATTGGTGGCGGTATAACCGGCAATGAAGATAACGCCAAAGCCGTTGACAATCGTCTGTATGACCAGGCCGCCCACGGCGATAATGGTGTTCTGGGCCGCCATGGGAGTGCCCAGGGAAAAAAGCTGTAAAGCCAGCTGCCTTGTGGGACGCAGATGCTCACGCCGGATGCGCAGGCTGTCCATATGCAGGATTGCCCGCAGGCAGTACAGGGCTGCGGCGGCCTGGGCGGTAAGGGTGGCGACGGCGGCGCCGCCCACTCCGGTGTGGAGGCCTGCCACAAACAGAATATCCAGCAGAATATTCAGGATGGAGGCCACAGCCATGGCCTGCAGAGGGGTGCGTCCGTTTCCAAGCGCCCGCAGCAGGGCGGCCAGCAGATTATACGCCATGACAATAGGCACCCCGGCAAACAGAATACGCAGATACGTCAGAGACATGGGCAGGATATCCTCGGGAGTATCCAGCAGCCGGAGAAGCGGGATCAGCAGGAGCTGGCTGAAAAGGGTGATGAGCACGGCGGAAACGGCAGAAAGGGTAACAGAAGCTCCCACCGCCTGTTTCAGCTCGTCTGTTTTCCCGGCGCCGAATTTCTGGGCCACCAGAATGGAAAAGCCCTGGGTGATTCCCGTAACAATTCCCAGAATCATCCAATTCAGCCAATCAGAAGCCCCCAGGGCTGCCAGGGCATTGA
Organism: Lachnospiraceae bacterium; assembly: GCA_017624175.1. Classification (GTDB taxonomy): domain Bacteria; phylum Bacillota; class Clostridia; order Lachnospirales; family Lachnospiraceae; genus Acetatifactor. The sequence continues at coordinate 27,075 of JAGANP010000033.1, forward strand.
CGCCCAGAACCCTGCCCACGATCAGCGTATCCATTACCGTATAGAGCTGCTGAAATATATTTCCAAACATCAGGGGAAGCGCCAGGCCCAGAATCAGCTTCCAGGGCTTTCCCTCCGTCATTACCTTTGCACGATCAGACATTTCATTCACCTGCCAGTTTTATAGAAATAGTTTTCACAGTTTAGTGCGGAATCAGTCATAAGTCAATGTATTTTCTTGTAAAATCTTGTATTTCATGTCTTTTTTTGGTAAGCTTTTACCTGTTGAGGGACATAAATGTGTTTGGGGAGAAGAACGAAGCAGAAAAGGATGGCAGGAGAATGATAACCATAAGTCTGTGCATGATTGTGAAAAATGAGGAGGCGGTGCTGGCCAGATGCCTGGACAGTGTGGCGGATCTGGTGGAAGAGATCATCATTGTAGATACCGGCTCCACGGACCGCACGAAAGAGATCGCCGCCGGATACACGGATAAGATCTATGATTTCCGGTGGGTTCATGATTTCAGCGCAGCCCGCAATTATGCGTTTTCCCTGGCAGCCTGTGATTATATTTACAGTGCGGACGCCGATGAGGTGCTGGATCAGGAGAACCGGGAGCGTTTCCGGCTGCTGAAAGAACAGCTGCTGCCCCAGGTGGAGATCGTACAGATGAAGTACGGGAACCAGCTGCAGTACAATACCGTCTATAATTATGACGAAGAATACCGGCCCAAGCTGTTTAAACGTCTGCGGCAGTTTACCTGGATCGAACCCATTCATGAAACCATTCAGCTGCAGCCGGTGATCTACGACAGCGATGTGGTCATCACGCATATGCCCCAGGAAAACCATGGCAATCGGGATCTGGCCAATTTTGAGCGTCAGGTGCTGCTGGGACGCAGGCTTTCCCGGCATCTGCATAATATGTACGCACGGGAATTGCTGCTGGTAGGAGAGCCGGAGCATCTGCAGCGGGCCTGTGCCTGCTTTGAGGCCTCCTGTGAGGATCCGGAGCGCAGCGGAGAGGAGCTGCTGGAGGCATTCTGTGTCTTGAGCAGGGCCTATCGGCTGCGAAGGGACGACATGGGCTTTTTCCGGTATGCCATGAAAGCCATGGCAGCGGGTGGCTGCTCGGAGATTTGTCTGGAATTGGGACTTTTTTATGAGCAGAACCAGCAGGATTCTGCCGAGGCCGCCATGTGGTATTATAACGCTGCCTTTGAGACAGAGCCGGTACTCATTCTGGAGAGCGGGAGAAAGCAGGCCCTGGAGGGCCTGGTGCGCTGTTACCGGCAGCTGGGGGAGGAAGGACAGGCTGCCCTATATGAGCAGAAGCTGAGAGAAACGGAAGCGGAGTAAGGCGAATTTTGCCGGAAACGGAAAAACAGTGGACGGATGCCTGCGGCAGTGGTATGATGATAGCAGTTTTGAGTTTTATGCGAAACAGGAGCAATTACAAAATACAGCATAAGAAATAAGGAGATACAAGGCCATGAAATGGGAAGAAAATGTCCGCAGGGTGGTTCCCTATGTACCGGGGGAGCAGCCCAACAAACCCAATATGATCAAGCTCAATACCAATGAATGTCCATATCCTCCGGCACCCGGGGTGCAGAAAGCCATTGAGGAGATGCGCAGCGAGGATTTCCGGCTGTATCCGGATCCGGGCGCAGAGGTGCTGGTGCAGGGCCTGGCGGATTATTATGGGCTGAAAAAGGAGCAGGTGTTTGTAGGTGTGGGGTCGGATGACGTGCTTTCCATGGCGTATCTTACTTTTTTTAACGGGGACAGGCCCATTCTGTTTCCCGATATTACCTATTCATTTTATGATGTGTGGGCGGAGCTGTACCGGATTCCCTATGAGACCTGTGCGCTGGATGAGAACCTGCGTATCCGGCCGGAGGATTACAGGCGTGCAAACGGCGGTGTGATTTTTCCCAATCCCAATGCTCCCACCGGGGTATATGAGCCGCTGGAGCTGGTGGAGGAGATTGTGAAAGCCAACCGGGATGTGGTGGTGATTGTGGATGAGGCTTATATTGATTTCGGCGGGAAATCTGCGCTGCCTCTGATTCATCAATATGACAATCTGCTGGTTGTGCAGACGTTCAGTAAATCCCGGGCCATGGCGGGGATGCGTATTGGCTTTGCCATGGGCAGCGAGAAGCTGATCGGGTATTTAAAGGATGCCAAGTTTTCCTTTAATTCCTATACCATGAACCGGCCCACGCTGGCACTGGGGATAGAAGCCCTGAAAGATAAGGTCTATTTTGAGAAAATCACAGGAAAGATTGTGGCTACCAGAGAGCGGGTGAAAGAGGAGCTCAGGGCATTGGGCTTTACCTTCCCGGATTCCCAGACCAATTTTATCTTTGCTTCCCATCCGCAGATTCCGGCACAGGAAATTTTTCAGGCGCTGCGGGAGCAAGATATTTATGTGCGCTACTGGAATAAGCCCCGCATCAATAACTTTCTGCGGATCACCGTAGGAACGGATGAGGAGATGGATATCCTGCTGGCTTTTTTGAAAGAATATAGGAATAAACGAATAGGAGAAAAAATATGCTGAAACATTATCTGATCATTTTTTTTATTTCCATGGTTCCGCTGATTGAGCTGCGGGGAGCCATCCCCTATGCGGTGGGCTTTAATCTGCCGCTGCTGCCCAGCTATATTATCTGTATTCTGGGCAATATGCTGCCCGTACCCATTATTTTTCTGTTTGCCCGGAAAGTGCTGGAGTGGGGGGCGGACAAGCCAGTGATCGGCAAATTCTTTACCTTTTGTCTGGAAAAGGGCCACAAGGGCGGCGTGAAATTGCAGGAAAAGGCCGGAAGGGGCCTGTTTGTGGCACTGATGCTGTTTGTGGGCATTCCGGTGCCCGGCACCGGCGCCTGGACCGGTACCCTGGCAGCCAGTCTGCTGGATATGGACTTCAAATCCAGCGTGATCGCCGTGCTGCTGGGAGTGATATTGGCAGGCGTGATTATGGGATTGGTCAGTGCAGGGATGTTCGGCGCTATCGGACTGGCATTCTGACGGGAAGCTGAGGAAGAAAAATGGCGGAAGCATATTCGGATTTTGCCGGAGTATATGATGAACTGATGGACAATGTGCCCTATGAGACCTGGGGAGAGAATATTGCGGCCCTGATTGAGGAGTATGGAATCAGCAGGCCGGTACGTGACGAGGAAACCGTGGCCGGTGAATTGGCAGAGGAGGATCTGCCAGAGGAGGAAGAAGAGTACCGGGAGGCGGTGTCAGAGGCCCTGCTGGCCTCTGAGAGAAATCTGGTGGTGGAACTGGGCTGCGGTACTGGCACGCTGACGGAGCTGCTTTACCGGAAAGGCTACGATATGATCGGGATAGACAGCTCTGCGGAGATGCTGGAGGTGGCCATGGAAAAACGGGCCCGCAGCGGCAGTGAGATCCTGTATCTGCAGCAGGATATGCGGGAGCTGGAGCTGTACAGCACCGTAGGGACGGTAATCTCTGTCTGCGACTGCCTGAATTATCTGCTGGAGGAAGAGGATCTGGCGGAGGTGTTCCGGCTGGTGAACAATTATCTGTATCCGGGCGGTCTGTTCCTGTTTGATTTTAATACGGTTTATAAGTACCGTCAGGTGATCGGTGATACAGTGATTGCCGAGAACCGGGAGAACTGCAGCTTTATCTGGGAGAATTATTATCACGAGGAGGAAGAGATCAATGAGTATGATCTGACCGTCTTTGTGCAGGAGGAAGAAGAGTATTTCTGGCGGTTTACGGAGAATCATTTTCAGCGGGGGTATACCCCGGAGACCATGTGCAGGCTGGTGGAGGAGGCAGGAATGCGGGTGCTCCGGCTGTTGGATGCAGACACCCTGCAGGAGATTACTCCGGAGAGCGAGAGGATTTATGTGCTGGCCCGGGAGCAGCGGAAAGACGCCAAAACCGGAGAGACCTGAACTTCGGAAGACGCAGGAGGAATGAGATGAAAGATTATATTGTGCGGGCCACGGCGGCGGGAGCGCAGATCCGTGCCTTTGCAGCCACCACCAGAAATCTGGTGGAGGAAGCCAGGATCGCCCATAATACCAGCCCGGTGATGACGGCCGCACTGGGCAGGCTGCTGACAGCGGGTACCATGATGGGAACCATGCTGAAAAATGAAAGGGATCTGCTGACGCTGCAGATCCGGGGAGAGGGGCCCGGCAAGGGCCTGACAGTGACTGCGGACAGCCGGGGCCGGGTGAAAGGCTATCCCCTGGTGCCGGATGTGATTCTGCCGGCCAACAGCCGGGGAAAGCTGGATGTGGCCGGGGCCATGGGGCCGGGAACCCTGAGCGTGATTCGGGATATGGGGCTGAAAGAGCCCTATGTGGGGCAGACGCCGCTGCAGACCGGGGAGATCGCAGAGGATCTGACCTATTATTTTGCCGCATCGGAGCAGGTGCCATCCAGTGTGGGGCTGGGGGTGCTGATGGAGCGCAATAACACGGTGAAACAGGCCGGGGGCTTTATTATTCAGCTGATGCCCTATACGGAGGAGTCGGTGATTGCCAGGCTGGAGGAAAATCTGTCTCAGGTCTCTTCCGTGACCACCATGCTGGAGCAGGGCAATACGCCGGAGCAGATCCTGGAGATTCTTCTGGAGGGCCTGGAGGTGGAATTTACGGAGACTGTGGAGACCGGTTTTTACTGTGACTGCAGCAAATCCCGGGTGGAAAAAGCGCTGATCAGTATCGGGGAAGCACAGCTGCAGGAGATGATCGATGAAGATGAGGAAATCGAAGTAAACTGCCAGTTCTGCAATAAACACTACCGGTTCTCTGTGGAGGAACTGCGAAGTCTTCATACAAAAGCCAAAAAAGCGAAGTCCTAAGGCTTCGCTTTTTCCAGAGAGTTGCGGATGGCTTCCAGCAATACCAGTGAGGTATATTTGCTGTCGGTATCGTAGCTGATATTGTCCAGTGACTGCTGCTCGCAGATCTGTGCCGTCAGGGATTCAAAGGCAGGCTGGAGCAGGGGATACATAGTGGTCACCGCATCGCTTAGGTTCACCAGTTGGATGGAGGTGATGGAATCCTTATCCACCATGACTTCCACATTCAGAGTCTGATCGCCCAGAACCAGCTCCGTATTATATACGCCGGGTATGTAGAGAGAAGCAGTATCGGAGGTGGGCGAGGCGTCGTCCGTAGTGTCCGTTCCGCTATCCGGGGCTTCTATTTCGGTAGGAGCGCCGGTCTGAGAGGAATCTTCTTTATCGGGCAGGAACATCATAACCAGGAGAACCACAAACAGGATTCCCAGTATGGCGAATATTCCGGTATAAATCAATTCTTTCATGTGCAGGACCACAATTTTAGTTTTTGAACTCATGTTAAGCCTCGCTTTGTTCGTTATTAATATATGGTATGCAGCAGGAAATCTGTTTATGACTTGACAAATATTCGGGAGGGTTGCTATTATGAAAATGAAAAACCGGAATGATCAGGAAAGAACAAGGGCGTTCTTAGGACTGCAGGGATGCAGTCTCCTAAGTGTGCCCTTTTAAAATGGTTTGCCGTCTCAGGCAGAAGGAGGAAGGTATGAAGAATCAATACACCAAGGAAGATATTTACAGGCTGGTGGAGGAGGAGGATGTGGAGTTCATCCGCCTGCAGTTTACGGATATGTTCGGTATGCTGAAGAATATTGCGGTAACGGCCAGCCAGCTGGAACGGGTACTGAACAATCAGTGCATGTTTGACGGGTCAGCCATTGAGGGCTTTGTGCGCATCGAGGAGTCGGATATGCTTCTCTATCCCGATTATTCTACCTTTGAGATCTTCCCCTGGAGGCCTCAGCAGGGAAAGGTGGCCCGTATGCTGTGCGATGTGTACCGGCCCAATGGAGAGCCCTTTGAGGGGGATCCCCGCCATGTGCTGAAGCGGGCGATACAGAAAGCTGCAGAGATGGGATATGTTTTCAGTGTGGGGCCGGAGTGTGAGTTTTTCCTGTTTAATACGGATGAAAACGGTATGCCCACCACCAATACGCTGGAGGAGGCCGGATACTTTGACATCGGTCCGGCTGATTTCGGAGAGAATGCCAGAAGAGATATGGTCATGACATTGGAGGATATGGGGCTGGTGATTGAGGCCTCCCACCATGAAATGGCTCCGGCGCAGCATGAGATTGATTTTCAGTATGACGAGGCCCTGACCACGGCGGATAATATCATGACGCTGAAGCTAGCAGTCCGTACGGTTGCCAAAAGACATGGACTGCATGCGACTTTCATGCCCAAGCCCAAGGCCAATGTGAACGGTTCCGGCATGCATATCAATATGTCCCTTCACGATAAGGAGGGCAGGAACCTGTTTGCTGACGCTGAGGATGAGCATGGTTTAAGCAGGGAAGCATATTATTTTATGGGTGGCCTGATGAAGCATATTAAGGGGATGGCGGCGATCACCAATCCTCTGGTGAATTCTTATAAGCGGCTGGTACCCGGCTTTGAGGCTCCGGTGTATATCGCCTGGAGCAGTACCAACAGAAGCCCGCTGATCCGTATTCCATCCGTCAGGGGGGAGAGTACTAGGATTGAACTGCGCAGCCCGGATTCTGCCGCTAACCCGTATCTGACGCTGGCAGTATGCCTGGTGGCCGGACTGGATGGAATCGCCAATCAGATTATGCCGCCTGAGAGTGTGGACTGCAATATCTTTGCCATGACCCAGGAGGAGCGCAACCGGCTGCAGATTGATCATCTGCCGTCCACCCTGGAGGAGGCTCTGGATGAGTTGGAGAAAGATCCGCTGATCTGTGAAGTGCTGGGGGGCCATATTGCGAAAAAGTATATTGCTGCGAAGCGTTCGGAATATCTGCGGTATCGTTCTCAGGTGTCCGAGTGGGAGCTTCAGGAGTATCTGAATAAGTTCTAACATCTTTCGCCTTTATCAGATTACAGCGAAGGAGGAGGCACATGACCAATATAATCGTAGTATTGCCCAAGCTGGAGGAAGCCAGGGGGATCAAGAGCATCCTGGTGAAAAACGGCTTTCAGGTGACGGGAGTATGCACCACGGGCGCACAGGCGATCAGTCAGGCGGACGGTCTAAGTGACGGAATTGTGATCTGCAGCTATAAAGTGGTCGATATGGTGTATCAGGAGCTGCACGACTGTCTGCCCTATGGATTTGAGATGCTGTTGATGGTATCCAGGAACCTGATCGGCGAATGCAGCGGCAATGATATTGTCTGTCTGTCCATGCCGTTAAAGGTTCATGATCTGATCAATACGGTCAGTATGATGAGTGAAAGCATCATGCGCCGCAAAAGAAAGAAGCGCATGACGCCGCATGTCAGAAATATACAGGAGCAGACGGATATCCAGGCAGCCAAGGAGCTGCTGATGGAGCGCAATCATATGACGGAGGACGAGGCTCACCGGTATCTGCAGAAAACCAGTATGGACAGCGGTACCAATATGGCGGAGACGGCGTTGATGGTGCTGGCGATGATGAAGACATAAAAAAGAGGGAGAAAGGCGGTATGTTGGAAGATGAGATTTACCAAAATGCATGGCTGCGGGAATGATTACGTCTATATAAACGGGGCGGCGGAGCAGATTCCCCAGGAGGAAAAGCCCAGGCTGGTACGTTTTCTGAGCGACCGGCATACGGGCGTGGGAGGCGATGGGGCAATCTTCATTAATCCCAGTCATGAAGCGGATTTTGAAATGGAAATGTATAATGCGGACGGCACCAGGGCCGAGATGTGCGGCAACGGTATCCGCTGCGTGGCCAAATATGTATACGACAAGGGGCTGACGGATAAACGGCAGCTTACGATCAGCAGCGCAGGAAAGATCAAATATCTGGATCTGACTGTTGATGGGGAAAATAAGGTATCGCTGGTAAAGGTAAATATGGGCGCCCCGATCCTGCTTCCTGCCCAGATCCCGGTTGCGCTTCCCGGAGAGCGGGTGGTGAATGCTCCTCTCAATGTGGATGGGCAGGTGTATCCTATTACCTGTGTATCCATGGGCAATCCCCATGCGGTGGTATTTGTGGAGCATGTGGGGGATATGGATCTGGAAAAGATCGGCCCTTTGTTTGAGCATCATCAGGTATTTCCCAACCGCACCAACACGGAGTTTGTGGAGGTCGTGGACAGACAGCATGTAAAAATGCGTGTCTGGGAGAGGGGGACGGGGGAGACCCTGGCCTGCGGAACCGGGTGCTGCGCTACGGCAGTGGCCTGTGTGCTGAACGATCTGACGGATCCTTCCGTTACCGTCAGTGTGCTGGGAGGAGAGATCCAGGTTACCTGGGACAGAGAGCAGGATCTGGTGTATATGACCGGGCCTGCTACAACAGTATTTGAAGGAGAGATAGAGTATGTTGAAGGTGAATGAGAATTATTTAAAGCTGCCGGGAAGTTATCTGTTTTCTACGATCGGTAAGAAAGTAAACGCTTATGCGGCTGCCCACCCGGATAAAAAAATCATCCGGCTGGGAATCGGGGATGTGACGCAGCCCCTGGCACCGGCGATCATCAGTGCGCTGCACGATGCGGTGGAGGAGATGGGGAATGCGGCCACGTTCCGGGGATATGCGCCGGATCTGGGCTATGATTTTCTGCGAAATGCCATCGCCGATAATGACTACAAGGCCAGAGGCTGTGAGATCAGTGCGGATGAGATATTTGTTTCCGACGGTGCAAAATGCGATTCCGGTAATATTCAGGAGATTTTCAGCCTGGACAACAGGATTGCGGTGTGCGATCCCGTCTATCCGGTGTATGTGGACACCAATGTGATGGCCGGGCGGACCGGTACCTATGATCCCGGAACAGAGACCTGGAGCGATGTGATCTATATGCCCTGCACGGCAGAAAACAATTTTGCCCCTGAGCTGCCCAAGGAGACCCCGGATATCATCTATTTATGTTTCCCCAACAACCCCACAGGTTCCACGATCACCAGGGCGCAGCTGCAGGACTGGGTGGATTATGCCAATAAGGTAGGGGCGGTAATTATCTATGATGCGGCATATGAGGCTTATATTGCCGAGCCGGATGTCCCCCATTCCATCTATGAGTGCGAGGGCGCCAGAACCTGTGCTATTGAGCTGCGTTCTTTCTCCAAGAACGCAGGCTTTACCGGTGTGCGCCTGGGATTTACGGTGATCCCCAAAGAACTGAAAGCGGGCGAAGTGTCGCTGCATAGCCTCTGGGCGAGACGTCACGGCACAAAGTATAATGGCGCTCCTTATATTGTACAGAGAGCCGGTGAGGCGGTATACAGTGAGGCCGGAAAGGCGCAGCTGAAGCAGCAGGTGGCATATTATATGAAGAATGCGGCTTATATCTATAACGGGCTGAAGGATGCCGGTTATACCGTATCCGGCGGTGTAAATGCACCGTATATCTGGCTGAAAGCGCCTGACGGCATGAGCAGCTGGGAGTTCTTTGACTATCTGCTGGAAAACGCCAATGTGGTGGGGACGCCCGGTTCCGGCTTCGGCCCCAGCGGGGAGACCTATTTCCGTCTGACGGCGTTTGGCAGCTATGAAAACACCGTGGAGGCGATTGAACGCATCAAGGCATTGTAGGTAGAGGACACCGGGATGGATTACGAGCAGGATTATCTGACGGGGCTGTGGACCCGTCAGGCATTGTATGCCTATTATCAGAGTCTGGAACCGGGCAGTGCAGTTCATTTTATGTTCCTGGATCTGGATAATTTTAAAACGGTAAATGATATATATGGTCATAATGAGGGGGATGCGCTGCTGATTCTGGTTGCCGGTATCCTCCGGCAATGTGCGCCCACCGCCCATGCCGTCAGGATGGGCGGTGATGAGTTCGTGCTGATTTTCCGGGAGGAAACCAGCCGGGAGGAGCTGTGCGGTATTGCCGGGCGGATCATAGAACGGGTGGAGAGCAAGGAGGGCGCAGAACAGATTCTGACCAATATCTCCGCAAGTATCGGTATCCTCTATGATGAAAAAGTAGGGAAAAATCTGGAAGATACACTGCTGAAAAGCGATATGGCAATGTACCATGCCAAGGGCAGCGGCAAGGGCCGTTATGTGGTATTTAACGATATTGCGGATATTGTGTTCAGCGAGCTGGTGATGGAGAAAAGGCAGCAGCAGGCGCTGAAAGACCGGGAATTTGAGGTGCGCTATCTGCCCATTGTCATGGCCCAGACTCCCAGACTTTATATGGCTCAGGCCTATGTGGTCTGGCATATGGGGGACGGACGGTGCAGACGGCAGGAGGAATTTCTGCCTCTTTTTGAGAAAAACGGATTTATCAAAGAACTAAACAGCTGGGTGATCGAGCAGGTGCTGCAGGATATTTCGAGTCTCAGGGGGCGGGAAATGGCCATGGAGAAAGTGGGAGTACGGGTCTCCCGGCTGCAGCTTTTAAGCGGCAATTTCCTGCCCTGGCTGGGAAAGCTGCTGCATGACTATCGGGTTAAGGCGGAGGAGATCGAGCTGGAGATTGAGGAGTCTGCCTTTACCAGAGGGAAAGAAGAGATGCTGCCCAATATTCGGGCGCTGCACCAGAATGGCTATAAAATCTCTATCACCGGTGTGGGCGGGGATTTTGCCAGTCTGAGATACTGGGATATATTGCCCATAGATACGCTGAAGTTTCAGGGAGAATATCTGGAGCATGCACTTCAGAGCTATAAGGGCCGCCGCATTGCCAAGACGCTGATGGCTGTGGGACGGGAACTGAAAATGGATATTGTGGCAGAAGGAGTGAATTCCAGGGAGGACGGTCTCTTTTTGATTGATTGCGGCTGTAACGCCATGGGAGGAAATTATTTTTCGGCCCCTCTCTGCCTGAAAGATTTTCAGAGCTATGTGGGTGCAAATCTGTGTACAGAGATGCAAGTGGTGGAATTCCCGTTTTGGACGGACTTTGCATCGGTGGACGGAACCTATTCCGCTGTTCCCTTAGGAAGAGGCGTGCATCTGACAGAGGGCATCAGCAGCAACTGGGGCGGTGTTCTGCTGGAGGGCGGCGAAGTGAAAAAGAATGTATTGGAGCTTCCCCCGGAACTGCTGGCCAGTGATTCCTATACGATATGCATGTGGCTCAAGCCGTTGGAATTAAACGGATGGACCAGCGTATTTTA
>JAGANP010000034.1 GCA_017624175.1 Lachnospiraceae bacterium
GAAACGCTGTATGGGCTTTGCAGCGGGGAAAACGGTAAGCTGCAGTTACTTGCCACATCCGAGGGGGAGCTCTGTCTGCTGACAGCCGAGAGAGGCACTGTGGGGGAGACAGCGGAAAAGCAGGAGATTACCATAGTGCTGAATGTTGCGGATGTGGGTCTGCAGAAGCTGGCGGCCAGGTATAATCGGGAAAGTTCGGAGTATCATGTGACTGTCATCGCAGCGCAGGATGAGGAAGAGCCGGACGAATACTGCCAGAGGATACAGATGGAGATGGTTGCCGGCAGAGGACCGGACCTGTTGGGAGATTGGGTGATCAATACCAGCGAATGTGTGTCCCAGGGGTATCTGGAGCCGTTGGATGATCTGCTGGAGGAAAGAGAGGCTTTTCTGGAATCGGCCCTGGCAGCAGGAGAATATGACGGACGGCAGTATGGCGTTCCCTATGCGTGCTTTCCCTATCTGCTTGCTGTTTCCAATCAGCTGACAGATGCCTCCTCCTGGACGTTGGAGCAGATGTATGATGCCGTGCGCCATTCTTCGGCTGAAGTGCTGGAGGAGGGAATTGAAGGCGTGGAGATTGTCATGACATATGGTCTGCATGATGAGGAGAATAAGCTGTTTATTGATTGGGAAGAAGGGGTAAGCCATCTGACAGAGGAGCCCTTTCTGGAGCTGCTGACTTTTGCAAAGGACTATGCGGATCAGGGCGGATATCCCCGTTCGGAGGTGGGGGAGCGCCTTGCGGACGGAAGAATCGTAGGTGTACAGATCAGCCTTTTTGAACCGGGACAGCTGCTTAATGCGTGGAGCTGTTTTCACGGAGAAGTGAACTGTATAGGTTATCCGCAGGAAACAGGCAATGGAATCTATATGGAGACTAGAAAGCTTTATCTGAACAGGAATACGGAATGCCGGGAGGGAGTCCTGGATTTTCTGAGGTATCTTACTTCCGAGAAAGGACAGCTGCAGTATATGGAGTATAATTCCTGGCTGTTTCTGCCGGTTCGAAGCGGTCTTATGGAGAAATGTCTGGACAGATACCAGCAGGATGTTACGGATCCGCCAGTGCAGCACTCCGACGACAGGGGGATATATTGGCAGGAAGAGAGACTGAATGAAGCGCAGATAGAACAGTTCTTGCGGATCCTGGACAATGCCGTTCCGGCTGTGTTTCGCTCGGATGATATCTGGTCCATGGTGGAGGAGGAACTGCAGCCTTATTTCAGCGGTGCCCGCAGTGCAGAGGAAGCGGCTGCGGCACTGGACAGCAGAGTGCAGTTGTATCTGGATGAACAGAAGTAGTGATAACGGCTTATCCGTGTCTGATATCTTAATAGGATATCAGCCATGGGTAAGTCTTTTTTATGGGAGATATTCGGAAAAATCTCTTGTGCGCATGGTACAGTTATGCTAGGGTAGTAGTAGATGAAGAGTTGCAAGGCGCTCCGCATAAGCAGAAGCGCATATAGTTTACATCAAAAAACAACCCCATGGGGAGACGGAGGAGAACAGATGATATTAGGAGCGCTGGAAGCGGGCGGCACCAAGATGGTGTGCGCCATTGGCAATGAGCGGGGACAGGTGCAGGAGAGGATATCCATTCCTACCGTAAGCCCTGAAAAGACCATGCCGGAAATGATTGCTTTTTTCCGGGAGAGGCAGATAGAGGCACTGGGGATCGGCTGCTTTGGCCCAATCAATCCGGTGAAAGGGACGAAAACCTACGGCTATATCACCTCCACGCCCAAGCTGGCCTGGCAGAATTATTATATTGTGGGCGTTTTTGAAAAAGCGCTGGGCTGTCCGGTGGGCTTTGATACGGATGTGAATGCCTACATGCTGGGGGAGATCACCTTCGGCGCTGCCCGGGGACTGGACAGCTGTATCTATGTCACCATCGGCACCGGGGTGGGCGTGGGGGTCTATGTCAACGGGGGGCTGCTCCATGGAATGATGCATCCGGAGGCGGGACATATGCTGCTGCAGCGCCATCCGGCTGACGCCTACGGCGGAAAATGTCCATTCCATGGGAACTGCCTGGAGGGACTGGCAGCCGGACCGGCCATCGAGGAGCGCTGGGGGGCAAAAGGAATTGATCTGGCGCAGCGCCGGGAGGTATGGGAGCTGGAAGCTTTTTATATCGCCCAGGCCTGTGTCAATTACACTTTGGTCTACGCCCCGAGAAAGATTATTCTGGGAGGGGGCGTCATGCATCAGGAGCAGCTGTTTCCGATGATTCGTCAGCAGTATCGAAAACTGATGGCAGGGTATGTCAATACTCCGGAGCTGGAGAATCTGGAAAGCTATATTGTACCCTGCAGCCTGAAGGATAATCAGGGGATTATGGGCTGTCTGCAGCTGGCTGTGGAGGCGCAGAATTTCTAAGCGCTTTTATACGGAGAAAAACAGGCGGCACTTGTTGTAACGAAGCAAAAAATTTACTGTCTATTCAGGTGAACACGCAAGAGTGTGAGGCCGTGGGCCCGGCCGCCGCTGTGCTGACAGCAGGCACGATTGCGGCAGCATCTGCAGATGATGAGAGGAACCGCAAAGGATGATGGAGGATAGCAGAATCATTGATCTATATTTTGAACGTTCAGAGGAGGCAATTACGCAGACGGCATTAAAATACGGCCGTCTGTGCCGCAGCATTGCCATGAATATTACGGGCAGCTATGAGGATGCCCAGGAGTGCGAAAACGACACCTATGTGGCGGCCTGGAATGCGATTCCTCCCACCAGACCCAATCTTTTCTCCGCATTCCTTTCCCGGATTGCCCGGAATATTGCCCTGAACCGTTATGAGTACAACAAGGCGGGCAAGCGGAACCATCAGTTTGATCTGGTGCTGGAAGAACTGGAAGAATGCCTGGCTTCCTCCTATTCGGTGGAGGATACCTATATTACCGGCGAGGTGGCGGGGATGATAAATGCGTTTCTGGAGAAACTGAAGACAGAGACAAGAGTAATGTTTGTGCGCCGGTACTATTATGCCGATTCCGTGAAAGAAATTGCCGGAAGACTGGCGGTCAGTGAGAGCAAGGTGAAAACCACATTATTTCGGGTAAGACAGGACCTGAAAGAGTATCTGGAGGCCCGGGGCGTGCAGGTGTGACTCTAAACAAATCAGGATGCGGACGCAAGGCGGCCGAATCCTGATCTTGAGGGTTGTGTACTTTGCGGGAAGATGCGGAACTTTAAATAAGAAAGGACAGTATTTTTATGGCGAAGATCAGCAAGGAAGACCTATTCCGGGAAATCGGAGAGATCGATGAAAAATATGTGGAAGAGGCGCAGCGGGTAAAAAAGCCCCGCCGAAAAGCCTCCCGGATAACCAAAGCCCTGGCAGCCGCCGCCAGCCTGATGCTCTGTATAGGCGTAGGCTATGGAGCATTGCAGCTGATGGATGCGGATACAGAAAGCAGCAGTGACAGTGCGGCGGACATGGCCGGACAACTGCAGGCGGAAAACTTTGAGGAAGAACTTGCTGTGGAGGAGGCGGAAGAGGCGTCTTCGGCGGCGGGAGCTTCTGCGAATACGATAGAGCAGGTAGCTTCGGAAGAAAAAGAGATGGGACTTTCGGATAATCCGGCAGCAGAAAATGTTACGGAAGAGGCAGCACAGCAGGAGCTGGCGGCAGTAACAGAAGCCAGTCAGGAAATGGATATGGCAGACCGGACAGAAAACAGTCCTGCGGAAGAGGCGGAACCGGAATCCCTTGGACAGCAGATTTCTGCAGGAAGTGCAAAAAGTCTGACCTGGGAGGAAGCCAGTGCGGATGCGGCCTATGGCAGATATGTGGATATACAGGTACCGGAGGGATATACTTATACCAGCGGCACACGAACGGACGTTGGCCTGCATGTGATCTGGAGCAAGGGGATGGAAGAAATCTCCATCAGCTGCAGGCAGTCGGATGAATCTGTCAGCGACTGGCTGGTGGATGCAGAGAACCCGGAGGAGTATGATCTGAGCCTGTATCCCATTCCCTGGTGCGACAGTGTTCCCGAGGAACTGCACAGTAAAGTAATGTATGCCACATTTGTACCGGAGCAGATCACCCCGGAGATTGTAGCCGCCAGAACCTATCAAGTAGAGGAGGCCGGGGACGTCAGCGGCTATCGTACCTGTATTGCCGTTCTGTACAGTGATAATGTATGGGTAGAGATTACCAGCAAGGGCCCCTCCCCGGAGGAAATTTATACTCTGATAAATCTGGAAAATTAGATCATGCAAACGGAATATTCTGAATTTTTATAAATGAGGAATTTCCTATTTACGAAGCAGCCCATTTTCGCTATAATAGAAAAAATGAGTTCAGGCGGAGGAAGAAGATGAAGGCAGCGTGCATGAGTAAACAGGCAAAGATTCTGATGGCGATGTACGGGGCGTTTTATTCTCTTTTTTCCATGACCGTTTTGATTTTATATTTTGTCATGATAAGTCAGTAATTTGATTACTGGCTTTTCTTTTGCCCGAGTGAAGCAAAAGCAGGCGGTGTGCCCGGCTAAGGGAGGGATATGCTGTCTGCGTGGAATGAAATGCAATAACACAGGCATGGGGGAGCCCCGGCGGTTACGGCTCCCGATATGCAGAAAGAGGTAAGTATGAGTAAAAGAACTGACATCAAAAAAGTATTAATCATCGGCTCCGGCCCCATCATCATCGGACAGGCCTGTGAGTTTGACTATTCCGGCACCCAGGCCTGTAAGGCGCTGCGGCAGCTGGGCTACCAGATCGTGCTGGTGAATTCCAATCCGGCCACGATCATGACCGATCCGGGGATTGCAGATGTGACCTATATCGAGCCCCTGAATGTGAAGCGCTTAGAGCAGATCATTGCCAAGGAGCGTCCGGATGCCATCCTGCCCAATCTGGGGGGACAGTCCGGCCTGAACCTGTGCTCGGAGCTGGCCAATGCCGGGGTACTGGATCGGTACAATGTAAAGGTGATCGGCGTACATGTGGATGCCATCGAGCGGGGCGAGGATCGGATTGAGTTTAAGAAGACCATGAACAAGCTGGGCATCGAGATGGCCCGCAGCGAAGTGGCGTACTCCGTGGAGGAGGCCCTGGCCATTGCGGACAGGCTGGGCTATCCGGTGGTGCTGCGTCCGGCTTACACCATGGGCGGAGCAGGCGGCGGCCTGGTATATAATGTGGAGGAACTGAAAACCGTCTGTGCCCGGGGCCTGCAGGCTTCCCTGGTAGGCCAGGTGCTGGTGGAGGAATCCATCCTGGGCTGGGAAGAGCTGGAACTGGAAGTGGTGCGGGATGCCAAGGGCAATATGATTACCGTATGCTTTATCGAAAATATTGATCCCCTGGGCGTGCATACCGGAGATTCTTTCTGCTCTGCGCCCATGCTGACCATTTCCGAGGAGCTGCAGAAGCGGCTGCAGGAGCAGGCTTATAAGATCGTGGACGAGGTACAGGTCATCGGCGGCACCAACGTGCAGTTTGCCCATGATCCGGTCAGCGACCGTGTGGTGGTCATCGAGATCAACCCCAGAACCTCCCGCTCCTCTGCGCTGGCAAGTAAGGCCACCGGCTTCCCCATCGCTCTGGTATCCGCCATGCTGGCGTCCGGCCTGACCCTGGACGAGATCCCCTGCGGCGTAAACGGCACGCTGGATCAGTATGTGCCCGGCGGCGATTATGTGGTCATCAAGTTTGCCAGATGGGCCTTTGAGAAGTTCAAGGACAGTCAGGACAAGCTGGGTACCCAGATGCGTGCCGTGGGCGAGGTCATGAGTATCGGCAAGACTTATAAGGAAGCGTTCCAGAAAGCCATCCGCAGCCTGGAGATCGGCCGTTACGGTCTGGGCTTTGCCAAGGATTTTCATGAGAAGAGCAAGGAAGAGCTGCTGGAGCTTCTGATATATCCCACCAGCGAGCGGCAGTTTATCATGTATGAGGCCCTGAGAAAGGGCGCTACCGTGGAGGAGCTGTTCCAGCTGACCAAGATTAAGCATTACTTCATTGAGCAGATGAAAGAGCTGGTAGAAGAAGAGGAGCTGCTGCTGACCATGAAGGGCAGTGTTCCCGAAAAGGCGGTGCTGGAGCATGCCAAGAAGAACGGCTTTGCGGATCGTTATCTGAGCAAGCTGCTGGAGGTGCCGGAGGAGGAGATCCGCAAGGCCCGTATCGGCTACGGCATCACCGAGAGCTGGGAGCCGGTACATGTCAGCGGCACCAAGGACAGCGCTTATTACTATTCCACCTACAATGCACCGGATCGGACCACGGTATCGGATAAGCAGAAGATTATGATTCTGGGCGGCGGCCCCAACCGGATCGGCCAGGGTATCGAGTTTGACTACTGCTGCGTGCATGCGGCCTTTGCCTTAAAGGAGCTGGGCTTCGAGACCATTATCGTCAACTGTAACCCGGAGACCGTATCCACGGACTATGATACCTCCGACAAGCTGTATTTTGAGCCCCTGACTCTGGAGGATGTACTGAGCATCTATGAGAAGGAAAAGCCGGTGGGCGTTATCGCACAGTTCGGCGGCCAGACGCCCTTAAATCTGGCAGCGGATTTAAAGAAAAACGGCGTGCGGATCCTGGGCACCTCTCCCGAGGTAATTGATATGGCCGAGGACAGAGACCTGTTTAGGGGCATGATGGAGAAGCTGGAGATTCCTATGCCGGAGGCCGGTATGGCAGTCAACGTGGAGGAAGCGCTGGAGATCGCCGAGAAGATCGGCTATCCGGTGATGGTGCGTCCCTCCTATGTGCTGGGCGGCCGGGGCATGGAGGTGGTCAGCGAGCCGGAGAGCCTGAAGCAGTATATGGCGGCGGCAGTGGGCGTAAATCCTGACAGACCCATCCTGATTGATCGCTTCCTGCGTCATGCTACCGAGTGTGAGGCGGATGCCATTGCGGACGGCAAGCATGCCTATGTACCTGCGGTGATGGAGCATATTGAGCTGGCCGGTGTGCATTCCGGCGACTCGGCATGTATTCTGCCCTCCAAGAATATTCCGGCGGAGCTGGTAGAAACGATTAAAGAATATACCCGCAGGATCGCCGAGGAAATGGGCGTCTGCGGCCTGATGAATATGCAGTACGCTATAGAGAACGGTAAGGTATATGTGCTGGAGGCCAATCCCAGAGCCTCCCGTACCGTACCTCTGGTTTCCAAGGTCTGCGGCGTGCAGATGGTGAAGCTGGCTACCCAGATCATGACCAGGGAGCTGACGGGGATGCCTTCCCCTATCGAGGGAATGAAGGAAGTAAAGCCGGTTTATTATGGAGTCAAGGAAGCGGTATTCCCCTTCAATATGTTCCAGGAAGTTGACCCGGTACTGGGGCCCGAGATGCGTTCCACCGGTGAAGTGCTGGGACTGGCTACCAATGTGGGAGAGGCGTTCTTTAAGGCCCAGGAGGCAACCCAGACCAAGCTGCCTACTTCCGGTACGGTGCTGTTTTCCGTCAGCAGCAAGGATAAGCCGGAGCTGGTGGAGATTGCCGGTATTTTTGCAGAGTGCGGCTTCCATATCGTGGCTACAGGGACGACCTATGAGCTGCTGATCAAGAACGGCATTGCGGCAGACCGCATCAACAAGATGCAGGAAGGCAGGCCCAATATTGTGGACGAAGTCATGAACGGCAAGATTCAGCTAATCGTGAACACCCCGGCTACCAAGGAGGAGAAGCTGTTTGATGACAGCTATATCCGCAAGACGGCGATCAAGGCCAGAGTGCCCTATATGACCACCATGGCGGCGGCCAAGGCTACCGCAGAGGGAATCCGTACCGTCATTAAGGAGGGTGAAATCGGCGTGATGTCCCTGCAGGAGATCCATGCTGCGATCCAATAAGAGATATTGATATACATGCAAATTGCCATGAGAGGTCAGCAAAGGCGCTGAAGCTTCTCGTGGCAATTATGCTGTGCCGGGGCAGAAGCGGTGATAAAGCCCAGTGACCCATTAATGGGGCGGAGCGTGATGGAGGCTGGTGGACCTATATACAAAAAGTAATTATTTTGGTCCATTTTTACCCCGAAAAAAGGTGTTTTAGAGGCTGTCAGATTCTCGAAGGTGACCTATAGGAGAAAACTATGCTGCCAGGTTCACTTTTTGCGGAAAAATGTGGACCGGAAAAAACAATTTTTCTATATAGGGCATTTCAGCTATCATAAATCTGCGAATGAACTAAGAATGAGACAGAAAAGTGGACCCAAATTGCGTAAAATTTGAATACGGTCCAAAGGGCAAGCGGGATCCGCCGACACATGAGGGATGTATACAAGGATGTATACAATATTGTAAGCAGGGCTTGCGATATGCAGGGCATTACGTATTGGCGCAGTATTGCGGGTAAGACCTGTGATATGCACGGAGGGAAAATATGATTACTTTAGGAAGCATTTATATCATCACAGCTGATTTTGACAGAACACTGGATTTTTACAGAAAGCTGCTTCAGCGGGATGTGATTGCACAGAATAAGACAAGATTTGCGGTATTTCAGATAGACGGGCTCTGCCTGTCCATCATGAACGGTAGCTTTGACCGGGAACATTCGGACGAGGTAGTTCACCGGGAGGTATATTCGCCATTATATGACGATACGGAAAGGATCATGAACAGCGCTAATTGCGGTAAAGTCGTCATTAATCTGTGTACGGATGATCTGGAAAAAGAATACCGGCGGATCAGGGAACTGGGAATCGGCAGTGAACTGACAGAGATCCGGTATGTCAATGCCATCAAGCCCTACTGGTATTTCCTGCTGAAGGACATAGACGGGAATACCATTGAAATCACGGGCAGGTACGAGGAAGGGGAGAAAAACGAAAGTGAAGAATAAGCTGATTGGACAGGCGAAGGCGGAGCTTGCGGCGCTGAACAAGGGAAGTTCCGCTTGTGGATACCCCACTGGCGTGCTATAATAAACTGATTTGGCAGAACCGTATGGCAGACGGGGCTGCCGGATGCATGGAGGTGTAAGATGAAAGCATATTTGATTTTGGAGGATGGCACCGTATTTGAGGGAACCCATATCGGTGCGGAGAAAGAAATAATCAGTGAAATTGTATTTAA
>JAGANP010000290.1 GCA_017624175.1 Lachnospiraceae bacterium
GCCCCTGTAGGAAGTCAGGGATAAAATAATCCTTTTTTTTCGCTTTTCAACCGTAACGCCATATCCCCTGTAATTCTCAATCTCACTGGAGACCTTGTCCTTATTCATCCCCTCAGACATCCGACGCTGTATCTTCATCAGATATTTCAGGTCGTTTTCCATCTTTACATATTTTTTCTGCAGCGTCTCAAATTCTTTCTTCTGCTGTTTCAGCGCCTCCACCAGCAGCTTGTAATCCTTATTGTCACCGCTGCCGGTTACCTGATCCATCTTACTCCGGTTCTTCCTTGAGATAAGCTTTCTCTTCAGCTTCCTGTAAATCTCCATACACCTATGAGCAAAAGCCGTTTTTCCCAGCTTTGTCCCCTTCAGCCATAGAACGGCCCTCTCCTTGGCAATATGCAGTTTGTCTTTCAGGCTCTGCTTTTCAATCTCCAGTTTTTCGTTCTGATAAGGTGATTTCTTATAGTACCGAACAAAAGCCTCTGTCAAGTATTTTTTATATTTCTTCCAGGGTTTTTCCGCTCCCGCAAGATGTAGGATATATGCACGGTCAATATATTTCTTATCTGCCTTGTAGTATGGAATCCCATAAAATTCCGCATAGGTCTTTCTTTCCACTCTCTCCAGAGCGCTGGCTACCAGATTGAAATAAGGGGATATGTACTCCACGTTTTCCGCAAAGCACACATTCAGGGCATCCTGATCCATAAAATAGTTGATCCCATTTTCCCGGTAGTCATAGAGCTTTTCCGTAAGATTGTCCTGTCGTATTTTTTTAAGGTTGAGCAGCATCACACCGGAGTTAAAATAATATTTGTGGCTGATACCCAGTTTCTTTGTAATAGGCTGCTTATGCACCAGCAACGGGACAATATCCTTAACCACGGCGGCATACCGTTCATCAATATTCATTTCAAATAGTGGTTTCAGATCCCTCTGAACAATAACATCTCCATCTAAATAAATGACCTTTTCCAGTTCCGGCAGGAACTGGGGAATTTCAAATTTCAGGATTGCTGCAGTACTCACATGCAAATTTTCTTTCTTAAAGTCCTGATTATCTCTCTCTACCTCAATAATACTGACTTCAAAATCCGTAGAACTCAACGCATTCAGTTTATCCTGATTTTCCTGCTTGATCCCGTTTGCCAGAATATGGATTTGATATTGGCTCGTTTTCGCTTTGTTCGCCTTTAACGATGTCAATGCCACTGCGGTCAACATGGCGTAGTTGTTATCCGCTATCATTACCACATGAATTATTCTTTCTTCTAGCTGTGCTGAACTATTACTGTCTTTCATCTGCGCTCCCTCTCATAACATGATTTTTTATCCTATATACTTTTATCCTGCTTTCAGCTGACCTGGCAGATCAGCAGCACCTCTCTGGAGATGGTATCATCACAGGGCTTATATATTTTAAACCGGTACCCCAGATTCCAGCTTTCTATCATCGGCTTAATCCCGAAGAAATCACTGGCATTATGGTAAATGCTCAGCAGCATAACCGGTCTGAACCTTTCGATGGTTTTCCTGGCGCCACGCAGAAACATCTGCTCAGCTCCTTCAATATCCACCTTGATCAGCCCCACATCCACTGCACCTTTCTGCTGCTCCATCCAGGAATCCAGTTTCATAATCGGGACTTCCTGCATCTTTCCCTTTTCTTTCGCATAGTTTTCCACCAGTGAACTGGCAGAGCCTCCGCTCTCCATCTGTGCCACACCATCGCTATCCCCAAGTGCTGTCCGCACAGGCACACAGTTGCGGACTCCGTTTATCTCCAGCGTCTGGTTCAGAATACTGAAGTTCTCAGCAATCGCCTCAAAAGAGTAGATCGTCCGACAGGGCAGCTCGCCAAACACCAAAACAGAATCCCCATAGAAGCCACCCACATCCAGAATATCCTTTCCCTCTAAGAAAGAGCAATCTCCCACACACTCAATTCCATGCTTGTAATAAAATACACTGGCTTCAAAATGATTTACCGGCATGAAGTAGTTGTCATAGCAAAACAGATCATCATTAATCTGCAGTGTATGTGTCTTCATATACTGCCGCATTTCATACAGCTTTTCTTTTTCCTCCCGGCTGAACAAATCATATCCCACAGCCGTTTCCTCTCTGATCATCTTTTGTCGAGCAATAATTTTGACTATTTCGGACACATCTTCCTGATCCAGACCGCTGATCAACCCCAGGAACTTTTCCGTAAAATCCGGAGAATCATACAATTCGTAAAAAGTGGAAATCTTCTTTCTCTCCGTGTCATTCGTGTACAGGATATTCTCGCTCAACCGGCTTAACTTCTTATTCGATATCCTTGAGGCGTCCCGTAGCTTGTCCAGTTTGGCATCGGCATTCCGCAGTGCTGCCAGGCTCTTCTCCATCCCGCTGTCCTGCTCCAATGCTATCTGAATCTTTTCCAACTGTTTTCGAATCCCGGAAAATTCCGCTTCCATGGAGTCCTTTATATCCCTAACCGATGCGTTTACTTCTTCCTGCAAGAACTCAGGCATTGCTTCTATCTTCTGTTCCAGTCTCTCCGTGATAGCTTCTACTTTTTCTTTCAGGCTATCCAGTTCCTCTACCCTCTTTTCCAGATTACGGAAAGAGTTCCTTTGCCCCTCTTTCAGGGAAGCCGAATCTCGTTTCAATATCCCGGCCGCATCTCTCAGACCATCCAGTTTCCTGTCTAAAGCTTTCAGCTGCTCTCTTAGTTCCCGCTGATTTGCCTCTATCTGTTCCCATCTGTCCCTGTTTGTCATATTGGCCACCTTTTCCTGTTGCGCAGAAACATATTACTCTACAATACCTTATTTCCTCATATATTTTTGATACTCCTCCAAAATTTCATCCGTATCCCCGATCTTGACGATCTCTCCGTCATTGAGCCACAGCACTCTGCTGCACAGCTCTTTCAGTGTAGACAGACTGTGGGATACCACTACAACAGTCCGCTCCCTGCTGTTAATCAGTTCTTTCATCTTTTCATAGCTTTTCTTTTTAAAACGCTCATCACCCACACTCAGCACTTCATCGATCAGGATAATGTCCGTTTCCAGCATTGCCGTGATAGCGAACGCCAGCTTGGAGTACATACCGCTGGAATAGGTTTTTACCGGCATATCAATAAAATCACCGATTTCAGCAAATTCCACGATTGCCTCTTCCTTTTCCCGAATGGCCGCCTTGGAAAATCCCAGCAGCAACCCTGCAATATAAATATTTTCCCTGCCGGTCATCTCCGGTTTGAAGCCCACACCAATGGAGAGCAACGCCACACTCTGCCCTTTTAAGTCAATGGTACCGGAATCCGGCGTAAATACTCCCGCTATGGCTTTCAGTATCGTGGATTTTCCGCTGCCATTTCTCCCGATCAGGCCCAGTATCTCTCCCTGCTCTACCTCAAAGGAGACATGATTTACTGCAATGAACGGCTTGCTCTTTTTCTTTCTTCTGAACAGATCTTTCTGGATCGAAACATTGTTCAGGGGCCGGTATGAAATTACAAGATCCTTTACTTCAATCGCTGTCATATTCTATATCACCTTTACATAACTGTTTTCATTTTTATAGATCAGCCGGATACCAATCACCGACAGTATCACCGAAAATACAAACCAGATCCCCAACCACAGCAGGGAAGGCATTTCCCGATAGATCATCACTTTACGCATGGATGATATCAGAAATGCCACCGGATTGCACCTTTCCAGTATCATTCCTGCTGTCCCCGGGATCCTGTTCTCTATGGAATAGAAGACACCTGTCAGATACATCACAAATTTCAGCAGGATACTAACCACATAGGAGAGATCATTCACATAAACGCCAAAGTGCAGCAGGATCGTGGAGACAGCAAAGCAAAACAGGAAAAACACTGCAAATATAGGAATTGCCATCAAAATGCAGGGACTGATCTTTACCCGGAACACTACCATCATCACCAGTTCCACCAGCAGTCCGAACAGCAGCTTGTACCCATTCTTATACATATTGCTCACCAACAGCAGGTATTTGGGCAAATACACCTTGGAAATGATTCCCCGGTTGCTCTTGACAAGGGTCGTGCTGGAATTAATTACCTTGCTGAAGAAATTCCACATAATAATGCCGATAAACAAAAACACCGGGAAATTCGGCTCGCTGGACTTAAAGATATAGCCAAAGACGATCACATAGATCACCATGGTCAGCAGCGGCTCCAGGATCCACCAGATCCAGTCCAGGTAAGAGGTCACCACCTCAGATTTCAGCTCTGCCTTGGCAGAATAAATCGTGTATTCATTATATTTTTTCAGGTCGTCTATCAAACGCATGTCATCACTCTCATTTCTTTATCTTCTCATATACGGCGCTGATTTCTTCTGCATTTCTTTTCGCAGTGAACAGCGTCAATGCCCTTGCTCTGCCTTTTCGGGCCATCTCCGCAGTCTCCTCCCGATGTGCTAATGCATAGGCTATTTTATCCGCCAGCTGTGACGCTTCTCCGAAGTCATACAGCAGTCCATAGTCTCCTACGATCTCCGGGATCCCGCCGCTTCCGGTTCCGATCACCAGTCTTCCGGCCATCATGGCCTCCGCTGCAACCCTACCGAATGCCTCGCATCTGGAATTGACCACCACGATATCCATCTGGGGAAGCAATTCCTCGATATGATCAGAGAAACCTTTCAGCACCACATCCCCCTTTATGGCTTCCGCTTTTTCTTTCAGATACTCCGTATAAGCCTTTTCGCCCGAACCGACCAGCCACAGTTGAAACGGCAGCACACCATATCTCTCCTCATAAATTCGACAAGCCTCCAACAGTTCCGCCTGTCCCTTATTCTCATGGAACCGTCCAATGTGGGCGATCACGAACCGGGAGCCGGTAAATATCTCTCCCTCTCTGTAGTATATCTTCTCATCAATCCCGTTATAAATTCGCAGCAGCCTGTCTCGTGGGACGATTCCCTGGTATTTTCGATACAGGGCATCCGAGATCGTGATTACTGCATCCGCTTCGGCGATTCTGCGATAGGCTTTCCTCTGATTCTGAAAGCGGTATCCAAAATCCTCCTCCACAAATTCCCGGATATGCCAGACCAGCTTCAGATGCAGCAGTCTGCTGCAGAGATATCCGCAAGGGGATGCGCTGGTATTTAGATGCATTACCTCTATATTACAGCTTCTACATAAAAAAACAAGCCTTATTTCGGAAATCAGATTTACACACATCCGATAGGCTTCCATCAGAACATAACGGAATCCTTTCTGCGGCGGTGCAATCCACTTCTTCACCCCCATGATCCGGTACGGAACCTGTCCTCTCTGCAAAAGTTCTTCTATCGGGCCTCTTTTCGGAATCACACAGACCACATGATGTCCCAACCGGATCAGTTCCCCTGCCAGCGTCGCCATGGATACTGCAGAGCCGTATCGGGAAGCATCCGTCCCTACAATCAGTATGTTCATCTGCTTCCTCCTTTATTAATGTACATTTTCAGCAATATACATACCTCCGAATAATCCACTGAGGCAGCAGCTTCAGCAGCAGCACCGCTGTTTTCCAGAACAGGATGGGGCAGATACTGAAAAGTGTGCAGCTGATCTTTTCTACTATTCTGGCATTATCATTTCTGCAGTACTCCCTGCGTCTTTCCCGGATGCTTTTTTGCAGCAGCTTCAGCAGCTCCTTATCATAATACCGACATTTCAGCAGATTAAACAGGGTCCACATATCTGTCCGGACAATCCGATAGGAGACGGCTTTCTCCACCTCCGGTCCGGCATCCGCCAGTAGCTCTGCGATCCTCTGGGCCGCCTGCATATTGGACAGCTTTCCCTTGTCAAATACACCCGTGGTGTACATCTTCTGTAATGCGCTATGCTGATTGATCCGATAATGATAAAGTATCCTGTTACAATATCTTCCTTTTTGTATCTGCTTCACGTAGGATACAATAAAACACATATCCTCTCCCACGGACAATTCTTCCTGAAAACGCAGCTTCTGCTCTCGGATTACAGATCCCTGAAACAGCTTATTCCACAGATAACCGCCAACCACATTACTGCACAGGATATCTGCCAGCAATTCATCCCTTTCATAATATCTGTCTGCGCCCAGAAGTTCTTCTCTGGCAGAATCCGGTCTGATTCTGTCAAACCCACAAATACTGATGTCACATTTATCCATATTTTGACATAACTGTCTTAGATAATCTTTTTCCACATAATCATCGGCATCTACGAAAGCGATATATTCCCCTTTCGCCGCCGCTAATGCCATATTGCGGGATGCGGATACGCCTCCCGCCGAACACTCCATGGCATGGATCCGGCAATCCCGTTCGGCCAATTCCCCGCATAGCTCTGCCGTTCTGTCCTGAGATTTCTTATATACCAGCAGAATCTCTATATTTGAATATTCCTGTCCACATACCGAGGTAATGCAGCTTTCCAGATATTCTTCCACCTGGTAAGCCGGAACTACAACCGATATTAACGGTTCTCTTTCCTCCTGCATAAGCACATCCTCACTCTACCACTGCATCAGCTCCGCATACCGTTTTCCGACCGCTTCGTAATCATATAATCGGACGGTGGCATTCATATTGCAGATAATCTTCCTGCGCAGTTTTTCATCCTTTAACATTCTGTTGATATTATCTGCCAGCCTTACACTGTCTCTTTCCGCTGACAGCAACCCGTTTTCCTCATGCCGGATGATTTCGGCGATCCCTCCGCTCTCTGAGGCCACCACCGGGAGTCCCGACGCCATCGCCTCTAATATCACAAGACCGAAGCCCTCTTTATCCTTATCTTTTGCTGTCACGGAGGGAACCGCAAAGACATCC